>NZ_LZKH01000214.1:0-2283 GCF_001672745.1 Mycobacterium sp. E1386 | reverse complement strand
CGCACAGAGAGCAACGAGCATCCGGCCAGCGGCCGGCCACGGTACGCCGGGCTGAAAGCGTTGCGGGACACGATAACTGAGATCGTCGGTGACGCCCGGGCGCAGGGTGCGCTACCACTCGACACCCACGCGGACGCCGCGGCCGATGCGATCCACGCACTGGCGCGCGGCCTCACGGAGCGGGCCGCCACTCTGGCTCCGGACGCGTACGCGGCCGCGCTGGATTGCGCCAAGGAACTGATCAGCGGAACACTCTTCGCCCGCCCGGCCGGCGCCCAACGATGAAGTTACTCACCGCGCTGCGGCTCAACATGACCAATGTCGCCGATCCCACAGCGCGCCAGGCGGATCGCTACCGGGCCGCGCTGGACATGGCGGAGTTCGCCGACCGCCACGGCTTCACCGCCGTCAGCGCAGAAGAACATCACCTGGCGGCCACGAGTTGGCTTCCGTCGCCGTTGATTCTGGCCGCCGCCGTCGCGGGGCGCACACACAGCGTGCGCATCAGCGTCAACGCGTTGATCGTCCCGCTCTACGACCCGATTCGGCTGGCCGAGGACATCGCCGTGCTGGACAACCTGACCCAGGGCCGCTTCAGTTTCGTGGCCGGCATGGGTTACCGGCCCGAGGAGTACCACGCCGTCGGCAAGGACTGGTCCAGGCGGGCGACCCTGATGGACCACTGCCTGACGGTCCTACTCAAGGCGTGGAGCGATCAGCCCTTCGAATACGAGGGCGCGCTCATCAACGTCACCCCGAAACCCTGTACCCGTCCGCATCCGATCCTTTTCGTTGGCGGCATGACCGCCGCGGCGGCCCGGCGCGCGGCCCGCTTCGGACTTCCGTTTTCACCACCGATGGCCATGCCCGAGGTCGAAGCCGTCTATACGCGGGAGTTGCGCAACCACGGAAACGAAGGCTTCGTCTACCACCCCGAGAACGGAAGCACCGTCACCATGCTGCACACCGACCCCGACGAGGCGTGGTCGCGTTACGGGGACTTCATCCTGGCGGAGGCGGCCGAGTACAGCGCCTGGAAGCGCGCCGACGTGCCGCGGCCCAGCGAAACCGCGCCAGCCTCCGTCCGGGACCTGCGCCGCCTCAACCATCTCGAGATCCTCACCCCGGAACAGTTGATCGATCAGATCCGCGGCGGCAGAAAAGAAGTCGTGGTCAACCCCCTCATCGGCGGCCTTCCGATCGACGCGGGCTGGGCCAGCCTGCACCTAATGACCGACGAGGTTCTGCCCAACGTGTGACCTGCCCGCCGACAGCGCGTCACCCAGGCTCCACACGGCGACACCGATCAGCACCAGATCCTTCAGCAGGAACTGGCCCGGCAGCGCCGACAGCACGGGGAGACCACCGGCATGCGTCGCGACCACCCCGGGTGTGGTGAACAGGAAGCTCAGCGTTCCCACGAACAGCACCACCGCCAGCGCGCTGCCCGCCGCCGATGCGCGCGGCCACACCGGCCGAAGCGCGATGAGAAGGGCGGCAACGATTTCCATGGTCCCCAGCCCGCGCGCGACGGCGGAAACGCTGAACACGTCGTAGATCCAACTCATCAGCGGGCTGTGTTCGATGAGCACGCGGGATTCCATCTTCACGTACTTCCCGAACCCGATCCAGGCCAGCACGACGACCAGTCCGTAACGGCTGATGAGTTGTCCCGACCGGGTCAGCGGCTGCGCCAGGGAGTGCGGTGTCCCCACGTGCGCGACGGCCGCGGGCGACTCGATTTCGTTCACAGAGCAGCCACGATTTACGCGCCGCTTCCGTTCAGCGTCGCGGCTTATCCGGCGTAACGATCGCGCAACTGGGCCAGCGTCGCTTCGATTCCGGCGGCGTTGCCTTTACATGCCCCGATTCGCTCGTAGTACTTCAACGCGTTCTTGACCGCACCGGCGTCGCGATAATCGAACGTCTCCGTGACCCGGGTCCGGGTCGGCGAAAGCGCCTCGAATTGCCACCGCCAGCGGTGCCCCACCGGGTGACGCCATTCGACCAGTTCGTCCGGTTTCAGGGCCGTCACCGTGCTGGTGATGCGGTACGGCAGGCCATACATCTTCATCTTGGTCGAAAACTTCGACCCCACAGTCAATTCCGCGGGCACGCTGATGTTGTCACGCACGGTGCCCGACCCATCCAGTTCGCTGTGTCGCCGCGGATCGGCGGCCATCGCATACAGTTCGGCGGCCGGCGCGGCCACTTCGACCGACCGGCTTACCTGCCGCGGGCCCGCGTCGACAACGGTGACGGTCATGATCTTTCCTTTCGGCT
>NZ_LZKH01000213.1:0-45954 GCF_001672745.1 Mycobacterium sp. E1386 | reverse complement strand
TTCGCCCGCTCGGGCGGCAACGCGGCCCGCATGGACAAGCCGCTGCAACGGTATTGGCGCGACGTGCATGTCGGCCAACTGCACGCCATCCACATGCCGGGCACCACCTATCACGCGTCGGCGCTGAGTTCGCTGGGTATCGACCCGCCCGAGGGCCCCCTGCGGGCCTTGATCTAGGAGAGCACGTTGACCGACCTGAAAAGCCTTGGCTACATCACCATTTCGACGAACGACATCGACCGCTGGCGCCAATTCGCCTTCGGCGTGCTGGGTTTCGCCGAGGGGAAGGGCCCCGACCCCGAGGCGCTGTACCTGCGGATGGACGAGCGCGCCGCCCGGCTCATCGTGGTGCCCGGCGAGACCGACCGGGTGCTCACGGTCGGCTGGGAGGTGCGTGACCGCCCGGCACTGCAACGGGTCAAGGCAACCCTGGACACCGCCGGGACGCCCTTCAAGCAGCTGTCGGCCGACGAGGCCGAAGCCCGCCGGGTGGAAGAGGTGATCACCTTCGACGACCCGGCCGGCACCACGCTCGAGGTGTTTCACGGTGCGGTGCTCGACCACAGCCCGGTCGTCACCCCCTTCGGCGCGAAGTTCGTGACCGGCGACCAGGGCATGGGCCACGTCGTCGTGCCCGCGATGGACCCCAACGGGCTGTTCGACTTCTACACCGAGGTGCTGGGGTTCCGTGCGCGGGGCGCGTTCCGGGTGCCGCTGCCGAAAGAGTTTGGGCCCGTTCGGGTTCGCTTTCTCGGCATCAACGAACGCCACCACAGCCTGGCCATCGTCCCGGCCGCACATCAGCGCGACCCGCGCCTGGTGCACATCATGGTGGAGGTCGACAGCCTCGACGCCGTCGGGCAGGCACTGGACCGCGTGAACGCCGAGGGCTTCCAGTTGTCCTCCACGCTGGGCCGGCACACCAACGACAAGATGGTGTCGTTCTACGTGCGCGCCCCCGGCGACTGGGACATCGAATTCGGTACCGACGGCATGCGTGTCGACGAAACCTATTACACGGCAGAGGAAATCACCGCCGACAGTTACTGGGGTCACCAGTGGATCGGTGAAATGCCCGCGGCCATGCGGTTATGACACCCGATCAGGACGTCACGCCGGTCCCGGCCGCGTCCATCACGTCGTGGGATGACGAGGCCGACGTCGTCATCGCCGGCTACGGCGTGGCCGGTGCCGCCGCGGCGGTGGAGGCGGCGCGCGCCGGCGCCGACGTCCTGGTACTGGAACGCACCGGCTCCTGGGGCGGCGCGGCGGCGATGGCCGGCGGGTTCATCTACCTCGGCGGCGGGACGCCCCTGCAAAAAGCCTGCGGCTTCGACGATTCCGTCGACAACATGGCGGCGTTCCTCAATGTCGCGATGGGGCCCGGCGCCGACGCGGACCGGATCGCCGACTACTGCGCCGGCAGCGTCGCCCACTTCGACTGGCTGGTCGGCTGCGGCGTGCCGTTCAAGGCCGAGTTCTTCTCCGAGCCCGGCTGGGAACCGATGGGCGACCAGGGCCTGATGTACAGCGGCGGCGAAAACGCCTACCCGTTCAACACAATCGCCTCCCCCGCCCCGCGCGGACACGTCCCGCAGATGCAGAACAAGAAGCAGGGCGAGGCCAGCGCCGGCTACATGCTGATGAAGCCGCTCGTCGAAACCGCCATCGCCGCCGGCGCACGCGCGCTCTACGACGTGCGGGTGCAAGGCCTCGTCGTGGGGGCCGACGGCCGCGTCGTGGGCATCCGGGCGCGCCAGTACGGCAACGACATTGCGGTCCGAGCCCGTAAGGGCGTGGTGCTCGCCACGGGCAGCTTCGCCTACAACGACGCGATGGTGGCCCGCTACGCCCCGCGAATCGCGGGCCGCCCGGCCGCCTCCATCGAGCAGCACGACGGCCAGGCCATCCGCATGGCTCAGGCATTGGGCGCCGACCTGGCGCACATGGACGCCACCGAGGTCGCGATCTTCATCGACCCACAGCAACTGGTGCGCGGCATCCTGGTCAACGGCCGCGGTCAGCGCTACGTCGCCGAGGACACCTATCCGGGCCGCATCGGCCAGCTGACGCTCTACCAACAGGACAACACCGCCTTCCTGATCATCGACGACGACGCCCAGCAGGAGGCGATGGCGTCCTGGTCGCCGAAGTTCATGCTGCGAGAGGCGACCTGGGTGGCCGACACCGTCGCCGACCTGGAACGCGAGATGGGTCTGGCGCCGGCTTCCCTGCAGGCGACCGTCGCCGCCTACAACGAGGGCGCCGCCCGCGGCGAGGACCCGCTACTGCACAAGAAGCCGGAGTGGTTGCGGCCCATCGGTTCCCCGGTCGGCGCGATCGACTTGCGCGAGAACACCGGCGGTTTCACCCTGGGCGGACTGGCCACCACGCTGGACGCCGAGGTGCTCCACGTCAGCGGTGAACCCATCCCCGGCCTGTTCGCCGCCGGCCGCTGCACCGCCGGGCTGGCCGCGTGGGGCTACGCCAGCGGCATCTCGCTCGGCGACGGCAGCTTCTACGGCCGCCGCGCGGGCCGATCCGCGGCCAAGGGCTAGCCGACCTGCACTGATCCCTACATCCCCCACCCGCCACAACTGTGGCCGGTGGCGCTTTTGGCATGTCATGTGACAGCGAGCACAAGGCTATGGTACAAACTGGGGTATCTCTAATAGAGATATCGCAGCCAGATGCAATGGAGCTTTGGAGGACTGATGTCAGCGCCCCTGGAAACAGCAACTCCCACCGCCGTCATCGACCGCGTCTCCTTGGTGCTGGACGCCTTCGAAGGACCGGGACGGCTAACGCTGGCCCAGATCGTGCGGCGCACGGGCCTGCCGCGCTCGTCGGCGCACCGGATGCTCGAGCGGTTGGTTCAGCTGCGCTGGTTACGCCGCAACGGCCGCGACTACGAGCTCGGCATGCGGCTGGTGGAGTTGGGCTCACTGGCCGTGCACCAAGACCGCCTGGTGCGCGCGGCCGCTCCCCTGCTGGGTGAATTGCACCGCGCCACTGGGCTTGTCGTTCATCTGGCGGTTCTGGACGGGCCCGATGTCGTCTACCTCGACAAGATCGGTGACCGACTGATCAATGCGATCCCCACCCGGGTCGGCGGTCGGCAGCCCGCGCACTGTACCGGGGTCGGCAAGGCGATCCTGGCCTACAGCGACCAGCAGGCCGACGTTGACCTGCAGGCGCGTAAGACCAAGTTTTCCATTTGCACCGGATCGCAACTGGCCGCTGAGTTGGCCAAGGTGCGTGCCCATGGCGTCGCCTTCGAGCGCGAGGAGTCGCTGCTGGGTTTTGGCTGCGTGGCAGCCCCCATCGGCAACCCCGGTGAAGCGATTGCCGCGGTGTCGGTATGCGCACCGATGAATCGCATGGTGTTCGATCAGCGGCTGACCACCCCGGTCCGCATGACCGCGGTGAATATCTGGCGCAACATCGAAGACGGCGCTCACCGGGTGGCGCCCACGCTGCAAACAATGCGACCGCTGCTGCCCCCGCGCCCGATGCCCCCGCGGCAGCCCGCCCTGCAGTACGCGTGAACCTCGATCCCCAGATCGCCTCGCTGATCGAGGGGTTGGACGCGGACTTTCCTCCGGTCCACACCATGACGGGCGCCCAGGCCAGGGCGGCCATCCGCGAGCGGTTCGTGCCGGCCGCCGAGCCCGAGCCGGTCGCCACAGTTCGAGACCACACGATCCCAGGCACCGACGCCGACATTCCCGTACGGATCTACCGGCCCCACGGCCATGCCGACGACGCAGGCTTGCCCATCCTGGTATACGCCCACGGCGGCGGATTCGTGTTCTGCGACCTCGACAGCCATGACGGCCTGTGCCGCAGTCTGGCCAACCTCGTTCCCGCCGTGGTGGTTTCCGTGGGGTACCGGCTGGCTCCCGAAAACCCTTGGCCCGCAGCGGCCGAGGATGTCTACACTGCCACCCGATGGGCCGCCGACCTCGCCGGCGGCGGTCCACGAGCGGTTGTGGTGGGCGGTGACAGCGCCGGTGGCAACCTGGCCGCGGTCGCGGCATTGATGGCGCGCGATCGCGGCGGCCCGGCGATTGCCGCTCAGTTGCTGCTCTACCCGATGCTCGCGGCCGGCTTCGACACCGAGTCATATCGACTGTTCGGCAAGGGTTTCTATAACCCGAAGGTCGCGCTGCAATGGTATTGGGACCAGTACGTGCCGGCACCCGCCGACCGTGACCATCCCTACGCCTCACCGCTGCGGGCGGACCTACACGGGCTACCGCCCGCGGTGATGGTCACGGCCGGGCACGATCCGCTTCGGGACGAAGCCATCGCCTACGCCGACGCGCTGCAATCGGCGGGGGTGGTCGCCGTGCGGTGTGGCTTCGAGGGAGGCATCCATGGGTTCATGACGATGCCGATGCTCGACATCGCTCACGAAGCCCGGCGGCAGGCGTGCCGCGAGTTGGCCACGCTGCTGCGGTGATTACCGTGCTGCGGGCTGGGCGGGCTGCTCCTCGATCTTGGTAGGTGGCCCGTAGCGTTGGTCGGGATCGAGCACGCAGTGGGTGCGGCCGAAAACGGTGACCATGCACTTGTTGTTGTGGTTGCATCGGCTGCGGCTGGCCGGGTCGGCAATCATCTTGTTGACCAGGTCGGGTTCCCGCAGCAGCGCCCGACCCATCGCCACGAAGTCAAATCCCTCCTCTCGTGCGGTCTCGACGTGGTCGCGGCGGGTGATGCCGCCCAGCAGGATCAGTTTGGTGTTGCGCATCACCGGCACGAATTGGCGTGCGGCTTCGAGCATGTAGAGGTCGCTGTACGGATAGCTGCCCATCACGCGCTTGCCGGCCAGCCTGATGGCAGGCCGCAGCGCGGCCGGCATGACGCGGGTGAATTCGCGCACCGGGACGTCGCCCCGGAACAGGTACATCGGCTTGAAGACCGAGGACCCTTGGGTCAGTTCGAGCGCGTCGAGAGTGCCGTCTGTGTCGAGGAGTTGCGCGGTGCGCAACGCTTCATCGATCCAGATACTGCCGGGCAGTCCGTCGTCCATATTCAGTTTGGCGATGACGGCGATCCGGCCGCCGGCCACCTCGCGGACGCGTTCTGCGATCTCCCGTGACAGGCGGGAACGGTTGTCGATGGAGCCGCCGTACTCGTCCTTGCGGCGGTTGATGAGTGGGCTCAAAAACGAGCTCGGCAGATACAGGTGTCCGAAATGCAGTTCAACTGCGTCGAATCCGGCATCGATGGCTACCTGGGTCGCCGCGCCGAACTGGTCGATGACGGTTGCTATCTCGTCGCGGGTGATCGCCCGGCAGTAGGCCAACGACGTCGGATTGACGAACCGGCTCGGCGACAGGGCGGTCACCCCGGTCAGCGCCCTGGGGGCCACCACCCCGGCATGGCCCAGCTGGGCCGAGATGGCCGCACCCGCCCCATGCACGGCATCGGTAAGTCTGCGCAGGCCGGGCAACGCTTGTGAGCTCATGACGATCTGCCCCGGGGCGCTGGCGCCCTCGGGCGCGACACAGCAGTAGGCCACAGTCGTCATGCCCACTCCCCCGTCGGCGAACGCCCGGTGAAATGCGATGAGATCATCGGTGACCAGCCCCTGGGGCGATCGGCCTTCGGAGGTCGCGGCCTTGATGATCGGGTTGCGCAAGGTGGCCGGACCGAGCTGCACGGGACTGAAGGAAGCGCTCATCCTCCCACCGTGGTGCCCAGCCGGATGGGGGGCAATGAGGTCCTCCCGATGGCCGGGACTGAACCTGTCCGGGGTCGCACACGGTCGGTACGGTCACGCCCATGGCCGACGGTCGGATTTTCGTGATCGACAGGGTGGTTACGCGGCCTGGCTGCGCACGGAAGTTCGTGGAGACCTACCTCGCCGAGTACGCGCCCGGTGCCCGCTCCCGCGGAATGACGCTGCGCGATGTCCTGGTCAGTCCGCCGATCTGGTTCACGGACCAATCCAACACTGTCACCATCACCTGGGCCCTGCCCAGCGCCCAGGCCTGGTGGGAGATGACCTGGAAGGGCCGCCCCGACTCGACGCTGGCCCGGTGGTGGGACCAGATCGAGGAACTCGTCGCCGAGCGGTCCCGCTCGGTCGCTGCGGCCGCCGACGACGTCGACGGGCTCTGCGGTGTATAACGTCACCCGCCTCCTCGACGTCGCAGACGAACACCGCGACCGGATACTCACGCTGGTGCGCGCGAGCGCGGAGGCGACTGGCGCCCGTCACCGGCTCGTCGAGCCGACGCTGCCCGGGGCCCGCAACGGCGGTGACGTCCTAGTCCACTTGAGGTTCGATTCCCCGAGTCAATGGCTCACCGCCGCAGACGATTTCACCGCGATTTTGGGCGATCCTGCGATCACCCATGTCAACGGGGTCAGCTACAGGGGCGCTCCAACGCCCAATGGTGGCCGCCCGGGCACGGTCTACCGGGCCCTGCTTTTACGGGTGCTGCCGGACACCGATGCCGACACCGTTGCGCGTTTCGAGAACGAGTTGGCCTCGATGCCGCGCTTCATACCGACGATCAGGGCATGGCAGCTCAGCCGGGTCGACGATGCGGTCGGGGCATCACGGTGGACCCACGTGTTCGAGCAAGAGTTCAGCGACGTCGATGCGCTGATGGGCCCCTACCTGATGCATCCGATCCACTGGGCGGTCGTGGACCGCTGGTTTGATCCTGAATGCCCTGATGTCATCATCCGAGACCGCGTGTGCCACAGCTTCTGTCGATGCAATCAGCCCGTCTTGACCGCGTCGCCGACCTAGTCGGTCCCGGGCCCAGTCGGTGTCGGGCAGATCTCCGTTGTCCGCCGAGGGACTCACATCCCGGCGGGCAGGATGTTCGGATTAGCGTTCGCCGGCGGCTCCAGTGGCGGCAGTTCGGTTTTTCCGTCCAGGCTGTGCACCCGCAGCCGTTGTGACCACGAGTAGTGCAAGCTAAACGCCACCAGGCCGGTGCGTTTGGCCGCCGGTAGATGACACATTGCCAGCACGGTTTCGGCCAGATACTCCACCGGCTCGGTCGGAAAGCCCTCTGGGATAAGCGAGGATGCGCCGGGGGTGCGCACAGCCGTCGACGGGCCAACGCAATTCACCGCGATGTTCGCGTCGAGCAGCTCGGCGGCCACCCCCTGGGTGAACCGGTGCAGTGCGGCCTTGCACGACGCGTAAATCACATCGCCGGAGGTCTTGTTGTAATCGCGGTACGGCCGCGCCGGTGCCACACCGGTGACCGAGCCGATGTTCACGATCCACCCGCCGCCCAGTTTGCGCATGTGCGGAACCGCGGCCTTGGTCAACACGAAGGGGGTGCGCAGATAGTGCTCGACGGTGCGGTCGAAGGTCTGCAGCGGCATGTCCTCGATGACCGAGTAGTCGGCGAAGCCGGCGTTGTTGACCAAGATGTCGATGCGGCCGGTGCGGTCGAGCACCTGGTCGACCAGGGTCTCGCGCGCCTGGGCGTCTTCGAGGTCGGCGACCACCCCGAACGCCGACCCGCCGGCATCTTCAATCAAGGCGATGGTCTCCTCGATCGTGCCGGGTAGTGTGCGATCGGACCCGGCGCGATGCGAGCGTGAGGGCGCGTGAGCGCGCGCCGTCACCGCGACGGTGGCACCCTCGGCCGCCAGCCGTTGGGCCACCGCGCGACCGATGCCGCGGCTGCTTCCCGTTACCAAAGCCGTCCTGCCGGTGAGCAACTCGTTCACCGCAGCGTAAAGTCCTGCTCGATCGGCGCTCGGTGCTGATGCCAGACGTCGACCAGTCGGTACGGGGTGGCCACCACTACCCGGCCCGAGCCGGACCGGTAGTAGGTGTGGGCGTTGGGTGTGTGGCACCATACCGTGCCGAGCATCGCCTCATCGATCGCGGCAACGTAATCCTCGTACGCCTGCTGGGTGACCTCGATCGTGGTGGCGCCGCGCAGCGCCATCAACTGCAAGCATTCGATGATGTAGTGCGCGAGCACTTCCATAGAGAAGTTCGCTCCCGCACCGTGTCCCGGGCTGTAGTTAGGTGCCGACATGATGAACAGGTTGGGAAAGCCGGGCACCGTGCCACCACGGTACGCACGGGGGTTGTCACCCCATTCGTCAGCCAGCTTCTTGCCGCCGCGTCCACGTATGTCCACGGTGGATAAGAAGTCCAAGTAGTAACCGGTCGCGTAGATGATTACATCGAGGTCGATCTGCCGGCCGTCTTGGGTGACAATGCCTTTCGGGTTGACCTCGGCCGGCTCGCTGGCCTCCACGTCGACATGGTCGCGGGTCAACGCCGCGTAGTAACCGCCCGGATCACGGATGATCCGCTTGCCGTAGGGGGCGAAGTCCGGGGTGACCTTTTTGGCCAGCTCGGTGTCTTTTCCGAAGGTGTCCTCGATGTAGCGCAGGCACATTTGCAAAAGGACGTCATTGGCCGGCGAGATCGACAGGTGATCTTTGTTCCAGTCCGGGTCTTGCAGGATGATCGGGTAGTTGTTGTCCGCGGTGGCCCAATAGGACTTGAGCCGGTGCCACTTCGCGTAGTAGGGCAGGTGCCGTCCTAGGTAACGCCGGAACGCGGGCACCTCATCGGTCAGCCGCTTACGCGGCGCCACCCAGTGTGGCTGCCGCTGGAACACCGTCAGGTGCTCGACCTGGTCGACACACGCGTCGACGATCTGTACGGCGGTGCAGCCCGCCCCGATCACGGCCACCTTTTTGTGGGTGAGATCGAGTGAAGAATCCCATAGCGCCGAATGAATGCTGTTGCCCGCGAAGGTGTCTCGACCCTTGATATCCGGCCAGCGCGGCCGGTTGAGGTAGCCCGCCGCGGCGACCACGACGCTGGCGTAGCTGATCGTGCGACGGCCCTTGGCATCGACCGCATGGAGTTGCCATTGGTTGCGTTCGTCGTCCCACCACAGCGCCTCGATCTCGGTGCCGAACCGAATGTGGTCGCGCAGCTTGTGTTTATCGGCTAGCGCCACCAAATAGTTCTGATATTCCCCACCCTGCGGGTAGTAGCTGCTCCAGTCCGGGTTCACTTCCCACGACAGCGAGTAATACGCCGACGGCGTATCCACACCGATGCCGGGGTAGGTGGTGGTCAGCCAGGTGCCGCCGACCTCGTCATTGCGGTCGAAAATCTCAAACGCGACTCCCTCAGCGGCGGCGGCCAGCGCGACGCTGATCCCGGCCAGACCGGCACCGATGATGGCGATGGTGATCGTCTCGGGGATCGGCACAGTCCGCGGCAAAGTTGGCTGCGACCGCTGGAAGCCGCCCTGTTCGAACAACAGGTCCACCTGCTCGTCGTCGACCTGCGAACCCAGCGCTACAGGTAGGAGCCTCGCGAAGAAGTCCCGGTCCACAGGGGATGTCGCATCGGCGCACCGTGGCCGTCCCAGCGCCTCGACGAGGGCGTTGACCAGCGAATCGGCCGTGTCGGGGTCTGTGACGCCGGCCTGCTCGGGCGGGTCAGCAACATAGGAGATCTTGGGCGCGTAGGTATCGATCACCGACACGTCGCCGGTGAGCTGCGCCAGCACCGCCACCAGCACACCCGGGTCCGCCTGACGCAGGTTGGCGCGCAGTTCGTCGGGATCAGGAGCGGCCGGTCCGGTGGGCGACGTCGATTCGGTAGCGGCGGTCATGCCATTGAGTCTGAAGCCGACCGTCACCCCGGGCACCGCTGTTGTCTACTCAGCGGGAGGCCAGGATCACGGAAACCATATCGGGACCTAGTGTTCGTCGCATGCAACCGGCGCACCACAACGACCGAGTGACTCGGGAACTTGACGCCGCCGTCACTCAGGCGCGCAGTCAGTCGCTCGGCGACATCCCCCGCCGGTCAGCCCGCCGGCAGCCGGAGAAGATCGCGATCATCGACGGTGATGTGGTGCTGACCTTCGCCGAGTTCGACCAGCTGGTGGATAAAGCCGCAGCCGCGCTGCGCGACAACGGCTTTGTCCCCGGCGATCGCGCGGCGCTGCTGTCCCACAACTGCTGGCAGTTCGCGGTCTTGGCATTTGCGACCGCGCGCGCGGGGGTGGTCCTGGTGCCCATCAATTTCATGCTCACCGCCGAGGAGATCGCCTATATCCTCGGTGATAGCCGGGTCCGTGGATTCATCGTCGAATCCGCCCTGACGGCGACAGCCGAAGAGGCGATGCGTCTGGGCGGGGCGGTCACGACAAAGGTTGCGCTGACGGCCAACGGGGCCATCCCTCCTGCCGGCTGGCACGACTTTGCTCAGTGGCTCACGACGACCACGGCCGCACCGAACCCTCCCATCGGCGATGAGCAACTCGTGCGGCTGATGTACACCAGTGGCACCGAATCACGGCCCAAGGCCGTGATGCACACCAGCCGCAGCCTGATGTGGCAGTACGTCAGCACCATCGTGGCCGGTGCGATGTCACCGGACGACGTCGAAATCCACTCACTGCCGCTTTACCACTGCGCGCAGTTGGACAACTTCTTGGCCACCGACCTCTATCTGGGAGCGACCAGCATTATCCTGTCGCGGCCGGACCCCGAATTGGTCCTGCGCACCATCGCGCGGTACGGGGTGACGAATTACTTTGCGCCACCGACGGTGTGGATTTCACTGTTGCGTTGCCCGATCTTCGACCACGTCGACCTGTCCAGCCTGCGCAAGGGGTACTACGGCGCCTCACCGATGCCCGCCGAGGTCCTGCACGAAATACGCCGACGGCTGCCGAATCTGAGGCTGTGGAACTTTTACGGTCAAACCGAGATGGCGCCTCTGGCCTCGGCGTTGGGGCCCGACGAGCAGGACACCCACGCCGGCGCGGCCGGACGACCGGTGGTCAACGTCGAAACCACCATCCTCGATGACCACGACTCCCCCGTAGCACCCGGCATCGTCGGTGAAATCGCGCACCGCAGCCCACATCTGATGATCGGCTATCTGGACGACCCCGTTAAAACGGCCGAGGCCTTCCGCGGCGGCTGGTTTCATTCCGGCGACCTGGGCTACTACGACGAGCACGGGCTGTTGCACGTCGTGGACCGCAAAAAAGACATGATAAAAACCGGCGGCGAGAACGTCGCCAGCCGCGAGGTCGAAGAGATTCTGTACCGCCACAACGGGATCCAGGAGGCCGCCGTATTCGGCCTGGCGCATCCGGTCTGGGTGGAAGCCGTGGTCGCCGCGGTGATACCCCGCTACGGCGTCACCCTCACCGAAGACGACGTCCTCGTGCACTGCCGGCAGCACCTCGCCGGGTTCAAGACGCCCAAACGGGTCTTCTTCGTCGATTCACTGCCGAAAAACCCCAGCGGCAAACTACTCAAACGCGCCCTGCGGGACGCATTCACCCCCGAATTCACCAGCCAATGAAGGGACCACTCTGTCGTGTTTAAAGGCCGAATCGCGCGATTCGACGAACCCGGTAAGCCGTTCGACATCGAAACGGTGAGCCTTCCGCAGGTGGGGCCTGGTCAGATCCTGATCAAGGTGAGTCGCGCCAACATCTGCGGCTCTGACCTACACGCCTGGCACGGCACGTTCGCCACCGGCGGCCTGGGAGGTCAACTACCCACCGTGTTGGGCCATGAAATGGTCGGCGCGATCGAAGCGCTCGGCGCTGGGGTCACCACCGATTCTGATGGCGCGCCGCTGACGGCGGGCACGCGAGTGGTCTTTCCCTACTTCTTCTCGTGTCACACGTGCCGAAACTGCCTGGCGGGCAGGCGCAACGCCTGTCTGAAGCTGACGATGGCCATGCTCGGCCGCGCCGACGAGCCACCCTATTTCGTGGGCGGCTACGCCGACTACTTCCTGCTGCCCGCCGACGCGGTGGTCTACACGGTCCCCGATTCGGTATCCGATGACATCGCCGCGGGCGCCAATTGTGCTCTGTCACAGGTCATGTACGGTCTGGAGCGTGTCGACCTGCAGCTCGGCGAATCGGTGGTGGTGCAGGGTGCGGGGGCATTGGGTCTGTATGCAGTGGCGGTGGCAAAAGCGCGCGGGGCTGCCCACGTGATCGCCATCGACGGTATGGCCGAGCGCCTAGAGCTGGCGACCGCGTTCGGCGCTGACACAGTCATCGACATCAACGACGTCGCGACGGTCAAAGACCGGACCAAACTCGTGCGACAACTGACTGACGGCCAGGGCGCCGATGTCGTGGTCGAGGTGGTCGGCCACCCCTCGGCCATCGACGAAGGCCTCAAGATGCTGGGCCAGTTCGGCCGCTACGTGGAGATCGGAAACATCAACATTGGCAAGACCTTCGAATTCGATCCGTCCCGTTTTGTCTTCGGCAACAAGATGATGGTCGGGGTCTCGTTGTACGACCCCATCGTGTTGTCGCGGGCGCTGAAGTTTCTCGACCAACATCAGGCGCGGCTTCCGTTGCACCGACTCGCGGCGGCCTGTTACCCGCTCGACGACATCAACGACGCCTTCGCCGCGGCCGAGAGCAAGCGTGACGTTCGCGCGAGCATCGTGCCCTAACGACAGAAAGCAGACCACAACCGATGCATGACTACGCCAGGAAGACTTTGTTTATCGGCGGCGAGTGGATCACGCCGGCCGGCAGGGACCTCATCGAGGTGATCGACCCCTCGACAGAACAGGTCATTGGCACGGTTCCCGCAGGTAACGAAGCCGACGTCGATGCGGCGGTTTCCGCGGCACGGCGCGCCTTTGACCCGCTGATCAGTGTCGCCGAGCGCCGCCAGCGCGTCGCGGCGGTGATCGCTGCCATGGAAAAGCGTCTGCCGGATATCGCCGAGACGATCACCCGGGAAATGGGTGCGCCGGTGCGCATCGCGCAGACCGTGCAGACGCAGGTCCCGCTGGCGGTGGCCCGCGGATTCGCTGCCGTTCTTGATGGTTTCGAGTTCGAAGAACGAGTGGGGAACTCGCTGATCCTGCGCGAACCCTACGGCGTGGTCGGCGCAATCACGCCCTGGAACTATCCGCTGTATCAGGTGGTCGCCAAGGTGCTCCCGGCGATCGCGGCCGGTTGCACGGTGGTTCTCAAACCCAGCAATGAAGCACCGTTGTCGGTGTTCGAGTTCGTCGAGGCCCTCGAGGAGGCCGGTCTGCCCGCCGGTGTGGTGAACCTGGTTTCGGGGCGCGGTGCGCGGATCGGCGAGCGCATCGCCGCCCATCCCGAAATCGACTTCGTCTCGTTCACCGGTTCCACGGGCGTCGGAGCCCGCGTCGGGGAGTTGGCCGGGCGGTCGGTGAAGAAGGTCGCGCTTGAACTTGGCGGCAAGTCAGCCAATGTCATCCTCCACGACGCCGACCTGGCGACCGCGGTGAAGGTCGGAGTCGGCAACGCGTTCCTCAACGGCGGCCAGACCTGCATGGCCTGGACACGGATGCTGGTGCCCCAGTCCCGCTACGGCGAGGCCCTGGCGCTGATCGAGGCCGCCGTGTCGAAATACACCGTGGGCGATCCGCGCGACCCGGCGACCCGAATCGGACCCTCGGCGTCGGCGGGCCAGTTCGAAACCGTGCGGGGTTTCATCGAACGCGCCCAACGCGACGGTGCGCGCCTGCTCACCGGGGGCGCCGAGCCGATCCGCGAGGTCGGCTACTACGTCGCACCCACGGTGTTCGCCGACGTCGACCCGGATTCCGAACTCGGCCAAGAAGAGATCTTCGGTCCCGTCCTGGCTGTCATCCCGTTTACCGACGATGCCGACGCCCTGCGCATCGCCAACGGCACCCCATACGGCCTCTCGGGCGCGGTGTGGGCGGCCGACACCGACCGGGCCATCGCCTTTGCGCGCGGCGTGCAGACCGGCCAGCTCGACATCAACGGCGGCAAGTACAACCCGGTGGCACCGTTCGGCGGCTACAAGAAATCCGGCATCGGACGTGAACTCGGCCGCGCCGGATTCGAAGAGTACTTGCAGACCAAGTCCCTGCAGCTGCCGGCATGAGCGTGCCTCTCGATATCGCGACCAGCGGACCCACGCAGGTATGGACGATCGACCTGCCGCACCTCGGCAACGCGATCACCGACAAAGCGTTCATCTCCGCGTTCGAGGCCGCAGTCGATAATGCCAACGCCGACACCAATATTCGTGCGGTGATCCTCACCGGACGCGGCAAGATCTTCTCCGCCGGCGGCAACGTCAAAGAGATGGCCGACCGAGACGGCATGTTCGGCCTGGACGCTCGGGCCCAACGGCACGCCTACATCGACGGCATCCAACGGATCCCGCGGGCACTGGCCCGCCTCGAGGTTCCGCTGATCGCAGCAGTCAATGGGCCGGCCATTGGCGCCGGTTGCGATCTGGCGATGATGTGCGACATCCGAGTGGCCTCTGAGCGGGCGTCCTTCGCCGAGAGCTTCGTACAGCTCGGCCTAATCCCCGGCGATGGGGGCACCTGGTTTCTGCCGCGGGCGGTGGGCTCCGAGCGGGCCGCCGAGATGACCTTCACCGGTGACCGCATCGACGCGGCGACCGCCCTGCAGTGGGGCATGGTCAGCCGGGTGGTGCCCCACGACGACCTGCTCTCCCACGCGCACGCGTTGGCCGAGCGGATCGTCAAGAACCCGCCGCACGCGCTGCGGATGGCCAAACGGTTGCTGCGAGAATCGCAGACGGCGTCACTGGACACCACGCTGGGGATGGCCGCAGCGATGCAGCCGCTGGCTCACCGCGATCCCGAACATGAACGGCGTATCGCGAAGTGGAAGACGACCTGATGGCGCTACCCCGGTTGGTGCCACCGGCCGCCGTCGATCCATCGACGCAGGCGCTACGCGCGGAGGTCCGTCAGTTTCTCGCCGACCAACGCGCCGCGGGCGCCTTCACCCCGTCGGTAGACGCCTGGCTCACGGGGTGGGACGAGACTTTCACTGCCGCCCTGGCGGCGCGCGGCTGGATCGGTATGACGGTGCCCGTCGAGTACGGCGGACACGGGCGCACATTTCTGGAACGGTTCGCGGTCACCGAGGAGCTGCTGGCCGCCGGCGCACCGGTCGCCGCGCACTGGATCGCCGACCGCCAGGTCGTGCCTTCGCTGCTGAAATACGGCACCGAATTGCAGAAGTCGCAATTTCTGCCCCGGATCGTACGTGGCGAATGCTTCTTCGCCATCGGCATGAGCGAACCCGATTCCGGTTCCGATCTGGCCAGTGTGCGCACCCGCGCCGTGCGCGTGGAGGGCGGTTGGTCGCTATCGGGCACAAAGGTTTGGACATCGGGCGCACACCGCGCCCACGCCTTCATCGTGCTTGCCCGCACTGCACCAGTGAAGCCAGACCAGCGCCATGCTGGGCTCAGCCAGTTCATCGTCGACCTACGAGGTGCGGGGGTGCAGGTCGGTCCGATCATTTCGATGAACGGCGCCCACCACTTCAACGAGGTGATCCTCGACCAGGCATTCGTGCCCGACGCGATGGTGTTCGGTGACGTCGGCGCCGGCTGGACGCAGGTGACATCCGAGTTGAGTTTTGAGCGCAGCGGACCCGAACGCTTCCTCTCTACTTTCGTTCTGCTCGCAGCGACCACTGCCAACATGGCGACCCAGCGCATCTCGCGAGATGAGAGCCTCGGGCGCCTGGTGGCCCGGGTCGCCGGCCTGCACCAGATGTCGACCGCTGTCGCCGGCGCCCTGGAGCGCCGCGAGCCCGCTGACGTGGCCGCGGCGGTGGTCAAGGTGCTGGGCACCACTGTCGAAGGTGACGTCGCCGACTTCGCTGACCGGCACGGCGGCGTCGATGCGGCATCCTCGGAGCTGATAGCCGCCGCGGTGGACCAGCGCCCCGGCTTTACCCTGCGTGGCGGAACCAACGAGGTGTTGCGCGGTGTGATTGCCCGCGGATTGGGGATCCGTTGACAACCTCACCGATCGACGGGTCCCCGGTGGACCCGGCCCTGATCGACATGATGCGCGCGGTATTCGGCGCGTACCGCACAACGCAGTCATCCGTCGCCACTGTCGATCGTGACGCCCAGCTATGGCGCCAGCTTGACGAGCTCGGACTGGTGCGCCTCACCGGCCCCGAACACTCCGGTGGCAGCGGCGCCGGCTGGCACGAAGCGGCCGAGCTGCTCACCGTCGCTGTTCAGCACGGCGCGCGAATCCCATTGGCCGAGCACGATTTATTGGCGTGCTGGCTGCTGGAGGCCAGCGGATCGCCATGCGACGACGCGGTGCGGACCGTGTGCCTGCTCGATGCCCAGGGTGCCGCGAGGGGCGTGCCCTGGGCGTCTCGCGCCCAACAGATCGTGGTCATCTGGCAGCGGGGCGGCGAGTATCACGCCGCCGACGTCAATGCCGAGTCGTTGGATATCACGCCCGGCGCCAATGCGATTGGCGAGCCACGGGATATCGTCGTCGCCGACCCCGCCGGCTGGTGCGGTGTTCCCCTCGAGGCGAGTGTGGTCGACCAGCTGCGGCTGAAATCGGCCTTGGTGCGCGCGGTGCAAGTGTGTGCGGCGCTGGACCGGATTCTGGAGCTTTCGATCGAGCACGCGAGCTCACGCGTCCAGTTCGGTCGACCCCTTTCGCGATTTCAGGCCGTGCAGAACATGATCGCCGACATCGCCGCGCAGGCGGCTCTGGCGCGATCGGCCACCGAGGCGGCGCTGACGGCGGCGGTCACTAGCGCGTGGTCGGCTTCCAACCTCGCCTTCCTCATAGCGGTGGCACGTTCGTGTGTGGGCCAGGCCGCCTCCGTGGTGGTGCGTAACGCTCACCAGGTTCATGGCGCGATCGGCACCACACGGGAGCACCGGCTACACGAGTTCACCCGGCCCGCCCTGGTGTGGCGGGGGGAGTTCGGATCCGTGCAATATTGGGACGAACAGGTCACGTCGGCCGCGCTTGGGGCGGGAGCCGCCGGGCTATGGAGCCTGATCGGCGGCTGAGCATGGACGGTGTTCCACTCAACGGGCGCCGGGGTGTTAGCGGGGCCACAGCCGGGATTGACTGTGGGCATGAGCAACGACATCACGCTGTCGGAACTGCAGGAGTTCATCGCCGCCTTCTGGTACCACTACGACGAAGCCAACTATGACGAGCTGGCCGCCAGCTACGCCCACGATGTGCACTACCTGACCCGAAGCGACAGTGGCGCAAGTCCTTTCGAGGAACTGATGTCGCCCGAACTCGACACTCGTGACGCGGTCATCGAGTGGCTGTCCGAGCATCGCAAACAAAGCCCCTACCCGCTGCGTCACCACGCCACCAACGTGCACCGCACCGGCACCGATAGCGGCGTAACCCGCGCCCGCTTTTACATCTTCGTCAATCAGATCGCCAACTTCGTGCCGTTCGCGGTGTCCAGCGGGGTGGTCAACGTCGGCGTGCGCCGAGGCCCCAATGGGCTGGAGTTCACCGATATGGACGTCGTACTGGATGCCACCAACTCCGTGCTGCTATCCGAACTGCACAGCGACACCGCCACCGCGTCGCAACCATGACCGTTCAAGAGCTCTTCTCTGGCGGCGTCGCCGTCATCACCGGTGCCGGCTCGGGCTTTGGTGCCGGCATGGCCCGATACGCCGGCAAATTGGGCATGACCGTGGTGCTCACCGATGTCGATGCGCACAGCATCACCGCCCTGCGCCAGGAGCTCACCGCCGCAGGAAGCACCGCGGTCGATATGGTCTGCGACGTAAGGGATCCCGTCGCCATGCAAGAGCTCGCCGACAAGACCTATCGCGATGTCGGGCCGGTGCGGTTGCTGGTGAACAATGCCGGAATTGAACAGTTCGGCTACCTGTGGGACACCCCGGTGGTCAACTGGCAGCGGATCGTCGACATCAACATCAGCGGGGTCTTCTACGGCATCCGCGCGTTTCTGCCGCGAATGATGGCGAGCCCTGAGCAGGCGTGGGTGTGGAATGTGTCGTCTGTTGGTGGGGTCGTCGCGATGCCATTGCAAACGCCCTACATTGTGAGCAAGCATGCGGTGCTGGCGATGACCGAGTGTCTCGACCTAGAAGTACAGTCCAGCGGGCACGACCACCACATTCATGTCCAGGCGGTGCTGCCCGGCCCGGTGCTGTCCAACATTTTCGAATCAGCCGGCGGCGTCGACGGCAATGAGGCAACCGACGTCGCGGCCGCCGAGGCACACCGTACGGCCATGCTCGACCTGAAGGCCGACGCGATGGACCCGCTGACAGCTGCCGCGGTGGTGTTCGAGCAAGCCGCGAAAGGCGGTTTCTATCTGCTCACCCATCCAGACTACGTTCGGTCGGCGATGCAAGAGCGTGCCAATACCCTTGCGTCCCAACAGGCGCCGGTATTGCGCACCGAGCGCCGGTTCGACCCCGCGCGGCATTAACGTGCCCACTCCCCCGCTGGATCCCGACGCCGCCGCCCGAGTCGCGTCGTTCGGTACGATCCCGCCGATGCGCCAACGCGGCCTAGCCGCGGTGCGGGCCGCGATCGAATCCGCGCCGCTGCCCGAGGCAATGCCACAGATGGACAGCGTCACCGACGTCACCATCCCGGGGCCAGCCGGGCCGATACCCGCGCGGATCTACCGTCCCACCACAGATTCCCACACACCCGTGCTGGTGTATTTCCACGGCGGCGGCCTGGTCATGGGCTCCAACCACTCGTTCGAACCGCTGGCCCGCGCGCTCGCCTCGGCGTCGATGTCCACCGTTGTCGCCGTCGACTACCGCCTGGCCCCGGAAGCGGCACCCCCGGCGCAGTTCGACGACGCCTACGCCGCCACTGAATGGGTATCACGCCGAGCCGCGGAGCTACGCGTCGACGCCAACCGGCTCGCAGTGATCGGCGACAGCGCCGGAGGTTCGTTGGCGGCCGCGGTTGCACTGGCCGCGCGTGACCGCCGCGGTCCGGCGATCTGCGCGCAGGTGCTGCTGTACCCGGGCCTGGATCGCGACATGACGGCCCCGTCGGTCGCTTCGACGGCCGACGCGCCGCTCCTCACCCGCGACGACATCGACTACATGCACGCACTTGCCGACGGAGATGCCGGGCCGCCCGAGGACCCGTTCCTGGTTCCCGCCTACGCCTCCGACCTTTCTGGGCTGCCGCCCGCGATCGTGGTCACCGGTGGCTGCGATCCAATCCGGGACTGGGGTGAACGATACGCGGCCCGGCTGCGGGACGCCGAAGTTCAGACCACCCTCACCCGCTATCCGGGTACCTACCACGGCTTTCTGATGTACCCCGACGCGACCGCCCGCGGCCGACTCGCCATCGCCGAAATCGGCGCGGCATTGGGCGCCAAGTTCGCCAATCCGCTCCCATTTTGACGTCCCGATCACCGGACACGCGTCGACCGTACGACGACGGTGCCGGAGACAATCCCACCAATCCAAACATGCAGAAGGAGACCGCTGATGCTTACGGATGAGCGCCGGATGGAGCTTTCCAACGTTTTGCGGCCCGCCGCCCCGCCGCGCGAAATCGACAACGTCTACACCGCCGACCAACGCGAGCGGCTGCTCAATGTCGTACACGCGCACGGTCCTTGGAAGCTGATCATCGCCCAACACTTCGCGTCGGCCGACGAATTGATGGCCACCATGAGCGGTGCCTTTCCCGAGGGATTCACTCCGTCGCTGGACCTCTTTCTGACGCCAACATTCCGCGGCTACCTGGCCAACTACGGGGCCATCCTGTACCCGGAGCTGCACGACTGCTTCTACAACGCCACGTTCCTCGAGCACGCGAAGAGCTACTGGAACGCCGAGTACGCCAAGCCTGAGATGATGCTGTTCAACATCAACGGCCCCTGCGCCAACCGCGATCCCGGCCATCTGGACTCGCCGAGCTTTCGCGGTGTACGCCACGAGAACGCCCCCACCTGGCTGTGCAGCGTGATGGGCAAGTCGGGCCTGTTCACCGACTACCTCATCAAAATGGCTCAGGTCATCACCTGGTTCTCCCTCGACGAGGGGTCCGGTTTTACCTATTGGCCCGACGGCCCACTCAAGGCACCCTCCCGGGTCTTGCCGCCGATCAACAACCGCGGAGTGGTCGTTCAGAACGAGATGATGGTGCACCGCGGAGAAGCCAACGGGCCGCTGGAACAACAGATTCCGCCGGGGCTGGCCTTCGACACCGTCTTCGCCGGCGACCCGGCCGACCCCGACCACTGGCTTCTGAAGAACGGCGACGACGTCATCGCCCGTCACCACACCGACGAGTTGCGTTTCCTGGTCCACTGGTCCGCCGAAGTGTTCTCCGACTTCGAGGAACTCAAAAAGAACATGGACGGCTCCGACGACATCACGATCGAACGGGCCATCGGCATCATGATCGACGACCTCAAGGGCAAGGGCATCAAGCTCGACACTCCCAGCGATCCCCTGCACGACCCTGGATTCATTGCCGCGCTTAATGCTGCCTACGACCTCGGCGGACCCACTACCTATCCAGAAGAAGCGCCACTGAGTGCGTTCCAATTGGCTTAAGCACGGAAAGCGCAGCATCAAGGATCATTTCGGCGAATCCCGGGGTGGTGGGACAACGAAATGTCCCGAGAGCCACACGACGTTGGACCTATCCTGATCGACCGACCGTGAACTGCGGCTCAGACACCCGGGCACGCTAGCGTTCCTACGATCATCTGCATGGCGGATCGCAACGCGGATTGCAGGGCGGCGAAATCGCCGTGCTGGACCCAGTGGACGTAGGCGTGCCGACACGCTTGAACCACCAGCTGGGCAGGCAGCTCTCGGGTGAATGGGTCATCGCTTAGATCGAACCGGGCGGCAAGGAACTCGGTGATGGAAGCGATAAGGTCTTGTCCCCAGTCCAGCCACCGCAATCGGTATTGGGGATCGCTGATCATCATCGCCATGAACCTGCGATCGATCTCCATCCGGCCCCGCCGGAGAACTTCGGTGCTGAATGCCGCAACGAGGACCTCGACGGTATCGCTGTCCGGTGCTGCGTCACGCAGGGTCTCGATGCTCAGCCTGCCGAATTCACGGAATAGCGGCATAACGACGTCTTCTTTGACCGGGAAGTACCGGTGAAACGTCCGCGGCGCAATGCCCACCGCTTCGCAGATCCGCTCGACGGTCGCCGAGGTAGACCCGTCGGCGAGAAAAGTGTCGCGGGCAGCTAGCGCGATGTGCATCCGAAGATCCTCGGCGCGGCGCTCCGCGTGCGTCGCCGGACTGCTCACCAGCCTTGCCTCACTTCCTCGCCACACGAACTGCACGTCAATCCTAACCGCGGCAATCCCTTGACTGATGTGCTCGGACCTGCGACGGCATCCCGCTGAGCGGGATCGCGATGGTGACCCACACCCCTGCGGACTAACATCGTTTTGTCAGATTCTGCCATTCATGTCGCAATCTGACACACCACCGCAGTGACGTGCCGCCCAACAGTGGCCCTTTGACAGGTATGCGATGGCCCGCCCCCAGGCGGGCTGAACCACCCAGCCAACGAGGTCACGACGCCAGCCGAGCCCAATTGAGGAGAAACCCCGATGACCACTGAGACCGAAGAACTCAACTATGACGACTACACCCATGACTTCATGGGGAAGGTCGGCAACGTCCAAGACTTTTCCCGCGATTTCCTCATGGGCCTAGCGCGAGTGTTCGAAGACGTCTTGAACTTCATGCCCTACGCCCATGTCAAGATCTACTCGGAGAAGGTCGGCATTAGCGCGGCCATGGACGTCGCCGCGGAGCTGTCGCGGGCGGGGATGCGCCAAGTGATGCCGATGGGGCGCTACATCGCCCCTCCGGGTTGGGACTGGAAAAACGCTCAATACCAAGCGATTCCCTTTGATGTTCAGACTGAGGACCTGACCAAGCCGGCCCTGATACGTCTGATCAAAACCTATTGGGACCAGTACCTCAAAGGACACAACTATTTCATCGACCAGTGGACCAAGATCCTCCCTGAGGAGGAGGTCTGGCTCGGGCTTCCCGACATGTATCAACTCATCATCGATTACCAATACCCCAAACTGGCCAGAGTGTTCAAGATCGAGCCAGTGCACGTGGTGGATTTTCTCAAGTTGGCCTGCCTGAGCATCGATGGCACGCTCGGGTACGGCGGCGAGTACATCGTGTACAACCCCGATCACGTGGTGCTCAACATGCGTCGGTGCGAAGTGCTGCAGAAGTACACCGACGAAGGCCTCTACCCACCGGCACGGGCCTGGATGAACTGCACTTTTGAGCAGCGAATCTCAGCCCCGTTCTTTCCTGGGTGCAAACTCGACATCAACTTGCCGCCAAAGGATTTCAAGTTTGCCCAAGGAGAACCATTCTGCGTGTGGACGTACACGCGCGGTGAAGCAAACCATAAGGCGGCCGCGGCCGCCCCTGATCCCAGAGCCAGCGCGATGAAGAAGATCCCCATCATGCCGGTGTCATCGACTTAGGAAGCGGCGTGGTCGCGGATCCTCGGCCAAGAGTTGCGAGGCCCGGCCGTCATGCCGACGTTCCGGCGCTTCCATCGACGATCGTAAGCGTGCCGGCACGCACGGCATCCGTGATCGACTCAGTCAGAGCCGAGCATGACAGGAACAGATCACAACGTCCATATGGCGCTAATTGTGCAGCAGCGGAACGCTCCTCACAGCAGGCCAGGGCCGAGGCTGTCCACTGCACGCTCGTCTGGTTCCAGCTGCTTTTACGGACGTGCACTCGCGCTCGACAGCGCCGACATGCCACGGACATCATGGGCATGTCGGCGAGGCGCTCGTCCTCTCTCACAAGCGAAGCCACCGTCATCACACCGAGTCTTTGGCGGTAGCCTGCGCAGCGATATTGGACTCGACCACCTTCATCCAGGCCTCGTACGGACGGGTGGTGTCGAGCTCAAACTCGAAGCGGTCCACCATATCCGGTTGGACATCGGCGACATCGACGTAGAACTGTTCGTACCATCGACGTAGTTGGTAAACCGGGCCGTCTTCTTCGACCAAGAGCGGATTATCGATGCGCGCCTTGTGCCGCCAGATCTGCACATCTTGTTCGAAACCGAGTTTGACGAAGTCGCCCAGGGCGACCGCAGTCTGCACCGCGACATCATCGGGTAGCGCCTCGGATTTCTTGACGATGATGCCGTACTGCAGCACAAAGGAATTCGCGTCAACTGGGTAATGACAATTGATCAAGACGGTGTGGTGGTCACCATCCGCGTAGTGATAAGTCAGGTCGTCGACCATGAATGATGGTCCATAGTAAGACGCCACCGATGTTGTGCCGAGCAACTGAGGACCTTCTGTGCCACCCAGGTCGGGTCGGCCCGCACTGTTCATGTACTGGGTAGCCACGTGCCCTTCGAAGATGTTCTTGAAATGGGTCGGCAGGGACCCGTGGATATAGAAGAAGTGGGCCATGTCCACGACGTTGTCGATGATTTCGCGGCAGTTTGTGTTCACGACCGTCGTGTACCAGTGCCAATCGGTCCACTCGTCGCTAGCGGCGCCCTCGATACGCGGGATCGCGACCTCAGGTGGGGGCGGTTTGCGCTCGGGATCGTTCCACACAAAGAGCATGCCGTCCTGCTGCAGGGTGGTCCACGCTTGGGTGCGGGCCAGCTTGGGTGTGCGTTTGCTGTAGGGCACCAGCTTGCAGCGTCCGTCACCACCCCAGCGCCAGTCATGGAACGGGCACGCCACCTCGTTGCCCTTGACCTCACCTTGCGACAGGTCACCTCCCATGTGGCGGCAGTAGCCGTCGAGGACATTGACCTGTCCATCACCGCCGCGAAATACCACCAGCTTCTGGCCGAAAGCATTGATTGCGTGCGGCTTGCCGTCACTGAAGTCTTTGATCAGACCTAGGCAATGCCAGCCGCGGGCGAATCGAGTTGGCGCAGCATCGGCCTCGATCAGCCGAACTTCGCCGGCTTCGGACTGCGAATTCATGGGCGCCATTCAACTCCGACTGACCGGCAGGTGGAGGGCACGTGTTCCACTGATCAGGACGCCTCTTCCCGCCAAGCGGCCCGGCCGCTTACCGTTACCAGGCGTGACAACGCACAGCACGACGATTCCTGCTGGACTTCCCGTGTCCGACACGACGGTGGACCTACTCGTGATCGGTTCGGGAACCGGCATGGCCGCAGCACTCGCCGCCCACGACCGGGGGCTCTCCGTGCTGATCGTCGAGAAGTCCTCGTACGTGGGTGGTTCGACGGCACGTTCCGGTGGCGCGCTGTGGCTGCCCGCGGGCCCAGTGCTGCAGCGGGCCGGTGCCAACGACACCGCCGAGCGCGCCGCTACCTATCTTGACTCCGTTGTTGCGGGCTCAGCCCCACCTCCGCGTTCCGCGGGATTTTTGACACATCTCTCCGCGACCGTCGAGCTGCTGGAGCGTACGACTCCGATGCGGTTGTTCTGGGCCCGGGAATACTCCGACTACCACCCCGAAGAGCCCGGCGGCAGCGCAGCTGGGCGTACCTGCGAGTGCCGGCCCCTAGACACTGCCGTCCTGGGCGAATATCGCGGCCGGCTGCGGCCCGGGGTCATGGAGTCCGGTTTCTCTATCCCGACAACGGGGGCGGATTATCGTTGGCTCAACCTGGTTGCGCGGGTGCCGCGCAAGGGAATTCCGACCCTCGCGAAGCGAGTGGCCCAGGGTCTGGGTGGCCGCCTGCTTGGCCGGCACTACGCCGCGGGCGGCCAAGCCCTGGCAGCCGCCCTCTTCGCCGGTGTGTTGCGCGCTCAGATCCCGGTGTGGACCGACACCACCTTGCTGCGTCTGGTCGGCGACGACGACCGCGTCAGCGGTGCGGTTGTCGGCCATGGTGGCCGTGAAGTGACCATCACGGCCAGGCACGGGGTGGTGCTGGCCACCGGCGGCTTTGACCACTGCATGGAGATGCGCTGGAAATTTCAGTCCGAGTCACTCGAGCCCAACGTCAGCCTGGGCGCCGACTCAAATACCGGCGAGGGGATCCGCGTCGCCCAAGAACTCGGCGCAGACATCGATCTGATGGACCAGGCTTGGTGGTTTCCCGCGATCGCGCCGCTGCCGGGCAAGGCGCCCGCGGTCATGCTCGCAGAGCGATCACTTCCGGGCTGCCTCATCGTCAACCAAAATGGGCATCGATTCGCCAACGAGTCGGCCGACTACATGTCGTTCGGTCAGCGATTGCTGGAACTCGAGCAGTCCGGGCAACCGGTAGAAGCAATGTGGATCATCTTCGATCAGCAATACCGCAACAGCTATGTCTTTGGCGCCGAACTGTTTCCGCGGATGCCCATTCCGCAGACCTGGTATGACGCGGGCATCGCGGTGCGCGCCGACAGCCTGCGCGAACTCGGCGCTCGGATCGGCGCTCCCACATCACCGTTCAACCAGACGATGACGCGCTTCAACGAAAGCGCTGCTTTTGGCGAGGATCCCGACTTCGGTCGCGGCCGCAGCGCCTATGACCGCTACTACGGTGACCCGACGATAACGCCGAATCCCAATCTGCGACCGTTGACCAAGGGCCCGTTCTACGCTGTGAAGATGGTGCTCAGCGACCTGGGTACCTGCGGTGGACTCAAGGCCGACGAGCGGGCACGGGTGCTGCGCGAAGACGGCGCTGTCATCACCGGGTTGTACGCCATCGGTAACACCGCCGCCAACGCGTTCGGAGCCACATATCCCGGCGCGGGCGCGACGATCGCCCAAGGGTTGGTATACGGCTACATCGCCGCCAGAGACGCCGCCGGTGGCGGTTAGTCGTCTCGGCGCTTGGCTTGGACCTGCTTTTCCACCTCACGCCAGTACCCGGGCGTGGGGCGCAATTTGCCCGATCCGCCTTTCGCCTTCTGCATGGAGCCGTCGGCCTCGTCGATTTCCTTCATCAGTTCCAGCGCAAACTCGCGCTCGGCGGCGTAGTACTTGGCCGCCCACCGCAGCGCGAGCACTGAGTAGGCCCAAGCCGGCTCGTCCTCGGCGCCTTCGGCGTCCTCGACAGCTTTGCGATGCCTGGCTTCGGCGTAGGCCACGTGGTCCTGCAACATTTCCTTGAGCCGAGCGGGGGTCGTCAGATGACCGAACGTCACGCGCATCAGCACGCTATGTTTGAGCACCGGCGGATCCACCGGGGCATTGTTGGTCCAGTCGGTGACGGCATCCAACCCGGCCGCGGTGATCTTGTAGAGCCGGCGGCTGCGGGTGCCCTCGTCACGTTCGATGCGTGATGTCACCAGCCCCAAGCTTTGGAGCTTCTTCAGCTCGGTATAGATCTGGCTGTTCGACGGGCTCCAGTAGTAGAGGTCAACGCTCCAGTCGATCCATTTTTTCAGGTCGTAGCCGGAGACTTCCTCTTCATAAGAGAGCATGCCCAGCAACGCCCAACTGGTGGCGGCAAGTGCCGACTTCACCGGCTTATCGCTGGGCTCGGCCATTTTGCCAGATTAACAGCACAGCCGAGATGTCCCTGTGCTATGCCCGCTGGACGGGACGCCACCTTCCGGACCGCGACCGCTCAATTCACGCTTGTTAGTCGATGACCACCGAAGTCACCAAGCGTCGACCCCATGCGCAGCGTCCCCCCGTTCTGCAGCGTGCGGCCCGCACCACGTCCGCTGCAACGCCAACAATCGGCGTGCCACGCCTAGGGGACGACGCGCCCCGGCTCGCGGTTCGCTGTCCGTGAGGGCGAAGACCTTGCCAGCGACACCGCCGACACCGGGGATTTGGGTATACCGATGACTGACCCCTCGTCTACATACGAGCTACTGGCCATTTCCGTTCGCAAACTAATCGACGCAACAATCCGAACGGAGTTGGAGCCCAACGCTATTGCCTCCACAACGGCCGAGATCGACGCAATCACAGGCCGACTGAGCGCCGAGCAGATACCTGGATCGTTCGGCGAGCGCACCCGCGCCGACGGGCAAAACGCGGCCTCAGGTAATGCGGTGATCGGAGTCCGCAACCCGTTGGCTCCCCCACTCGTGATTCACGAGGGAAACGGATTGGTTTGGTCGGAACTCGTCCTCGGTGCAGCCTATGAAGGACCGGCGGGTTACGTGCACGGCGGTGTCTGCGCGATGGTGTTGGACCATGTACTGGGCGCTACCGCCCACAAGCCAGGGCGGCCGGCCTACACCGGGACGCTGACCCTGCGCTACCACCGAGGAACCTCGCTACGAAAGCCTCTTCGCGCCGAGGCCTGGGTCGACCGCGTCGAAGGGGTCAAGACCTTCGCCGCTGGACAGCTCAGCGACAGCGATGGCGTAACCGTTTCAGCAGAAGGGGTTTTCATTCATCCGCGGGAGTAAGCAAAACATCGCCGATAGAGCACGCCTACGACCCATCCCAGACATCGCGTGTTGGAAAGTGCCGAGCCGGGCTGCCCCCATCATCATCTCTGACCGCGGATCTGACGAAACAAACCACCGCATAAGGCCTGAAAAGTTGCGCTTGAGTCAAGCACTGGGGTGCGTCTGAACAGCGCGCTGCGGAAGACCGCTCTCTTCAGTGGCCGGGGGCCTAACCCCGGGCAACTTTATGAACCGGCTTTTGGAGACTCTCGTATCAGGGCGCGATTACCGGCGTTGGGGAGCGAGGCGCTTCAACGCGAGTCCCCCCTCGAAGGGGCGGTAGCCGAACGCGGCCGGGGCACGGTACCCGGTGTCCTCAAGGGGGGTATGCACTTCAGCCACGGTCGGCCCGATCTCGGCTGCAATCGGCGCCAGTGCATCGAGGTCGAATCGGTACAGCCGGGCCGCGTTCTCCGCCAAAATTTTTCGGCACTCGCTTTCCGATCTGTTCTGTAGCGCCCACCGGATGGCCAGCCTGGATTGAGGAGTGAAGCCCTCCTCGTGCGGATAGTCGCTTCCCCATAGAATGTGGTCTGCACCCATGAAATCAATCATCACTGATTCAAAGGGCGCCAATTCGCTGGCCAGGTAGCAGTTCCGCTGGGCGTACTGACTCGGCGTGAGGGTAAGCCCATCGACCGAGGAACCACCGAACATGCCGTACGTGCGGTTGCCGGCTTCGGACTTCATCGTCGGGACCATCGCATCGAGCGTCATCAGTTGCTGCTGTACCCACAGTGTGCCCTGCTCTGTAGGGGCGAACCGTAGCGTGGGGTAACGCTCGAAAACCCCGGCCAGGATGAGATGGCCCAGGCTGCGCTGGGCCCACAGCGCCATTTCCGTGATGAGCACGGCGTTGGATGCCGGCTGATCCATGGGCATTGCCGGACTTCCCGGACCGCCGTGCTGCACGATCGTCAGATCCAGTTCGCTGCACAACTGCCAAATCGGCTCATACCGAGTGTGGAACAGCGGGGCGACATTGGGGTCGCCCGGCGATACTGGGGGCAGCAGCACTCCACCGAAGCAGCCTTGCTCGTTGCCCCAACGAATTTCGTCCAGCGCGGCGTCGACGTCGTTGGGGAATACCTGGATCAGTCCTCGCCGGCGTGCGGGTGCCAGCGAACAAAAATCGACCTGCCATCGGTTGTGCGCCTGCACGCCCGCCCAGCGGTGTTCGAACTCTGCTCGGTTCTGGGGCAACGAGATGGTGATGTTGGGAGACGTCGGAAAGAAGGGAGGAACAGTGTTGGGCAGCAACAGCTCTGCCGCAACCCCGTCAGCGTCCATCTCGGAAATACGCAACTCATGGTCCCAGTTGCGCTTTGCGGTAGCGATGATCAAGTCATCGAAAGGACTGGCATACGTCGTGGCCCACGCGTCGAAGTCGTCGTGGAACGCCTTCGGGAGGTACGGCTTGTATTCGAGGAGGTCGGCGCCGGCGTGGGTATCCGCAGAAATGACAGTGTAGCGGGACGGGGTCTCAGGGGTGGCCATCAATCATCTCCTCAATGAGAATGCGACACCGGTCATTGTCTCGTGGCCGATAACTATGCATGATGAATGTTTCGTTCGGCGGATTCAACCCCGTCCCGGAGCCAGGGCAGTTCTAGATGGGATCGAACGCCGAGATAAGCCATGCGCCATGGACTTTGATCAAGCTGACCATGACGCTGCTGGCGGTCTGGACCGGCTCAGGTTGATCCTTGCTCGTTGTGGTCTGATCGAGGAAGACCAGCACCCTGGCCGTTTCTGGGTGCAGCTCGCTGATGACCGCGCGCTTGACCGCTGCTTGGGTATTGACGGCTTTCTGCTTGGCTGCGGGCGCCACGATTTGGTCGGCAAATTTGCCGTAGTACGTCAAGAAGTCACCGGTCAGGTGTGACTTTGCACCGGCCAGGTCGCTTTCCAGTTTGTCGGGTGTGTAGGACAGCAGCGCGACGGTCCCCTCGGTTGCGGCACCGATCACCGCCTTTGCCGCAGCGTCGTTGGTCTGCTGGTCGTGTCGATATTGGCCGAAGTACAGTGTGGCGGTTGCGGCGGCGGCCGCTACCAACAGCAGACCGATGATGAGTAGCGGCCAGTGCGATAGTGCGGTTCGTATCCGAGTGCGGCGCGTCTCGCTGGCGGCGTCTGCGGTCGTCCTTTGATCGTCACCGGTAGTGTCGTCGCGCTGGTCGTCACTGGCCCCTGCGAGGGCGAGTTCAACGTTGGTGAGGTTGTCGTTTTCGAGCTGCCCGATGGTCATGGGATGAACTCCATGCTTGACATCTTGATTTTCCCGCCGTCTCGGGCCAGTTTGACGCTGAGCCGCCAGGAACGCGGCTGCTCGGGGGCGCCGGTGGTATTGGAGAGCGTGGAGCTGGCGGCAACGGCCACGACTGCGGTGTCCTCGGTCATGGATTCCAGGCACGCGGCTTGCACGGTCGTCTTGGCCGAGACCTTCGCAGTCTGAGCGGCTTTGACGAACTCCGCGGCCGCGCCGCGGAAGTCATCTCTGAACTGCCCGGTCGAGCTGTCGATGATGCGCTGTACGTCGTCTTTGGCGCTGTCCGCGCTAATCGACATCAGGGTGACCACGACTTGTCGTGCGGCCGCTGTGAATTCCGCGGCACGCTGTTGCTTGTCTAGCAGCTGATTGTGGTGTCGGACCATGACAGCACTTGCGACGAGAAGCGCTGCGGTGCAGAGCATCCCGACGGACGCGACCATCGTGGTTCGTTTCGGGCGGTGGAAGTATGTCTTTCTCTGCCGCCGGGGTGCCTTGCCGCCTTGATCGGGCAGTTCAGTGGCATCGGTGATGTCCCGATCGGTGACGTCATCCGCGGGAGTTGCCGACGCATCGTCGGCTGGGGTCTCAGCGATTTCTGCCGATGCGGTGTCGGTTGCTTCTGTCTGTTGGCGTTGCCGCATGGACTGGACGCGGGCCCGGGCAGCGGCGGCGAGCGCTTCGGCTTCGGCAGCTTCTGCCTCCGCTGCCTCGAGAAGCTGAGCATCGACGGGCCGCTCGGAGGTGACATCGAGAGGACTCGCGTCCCGTTTCGGGAACGAACTGGCGGCGGGCATTGCCGTGCTCTCTCCGTTTCCGCCGCGTGCGAGCGAAGCTGGCCGGGCGATTGGTTGATACAAGCGGCTAGTAGCGCACAAGGTAGCGTCGTGCGGCGCAGTCTTGGACTGCAGTTCCCGCTGAGTGAGCATTCACCTCGGCGCCTGCCGAGCACCGAATTACCAGTGGCGCACCGAACACAACGCGCCTTTGACGCCGTTGTTGGTGGCCACGACTGCCCCGTCTATGGCGAGTTCGCAGTGAAAGTCCGGCGTGGCCGGCGACATCCCGCTGGTGGCGACGACCATGGCCCATTCATCGGGAGCTGCCAACCAGACGTCCCGGGTCCACCGTGTGGCTGGCCCCACGTCGGCCTCGACCTTAGGGCTGAATTGGTACGGGTCGTGGCTGTATTCGGCCCAGCCGGGCGGATCGGCGTCCCGGAAGTAGATGTCTGCGGTGACGCGGCGCTGCGCGGTGACGGTGTAGGTGACGTGGTGCAGCACCGGCTCGTCAGCACGGGCAACGGGCGTCGCGGATGCGGCCGTCGCAACGAGGATTGCAACCGCCAGCCCGGCTAGGGACTGCGCGGAACGCCCGAGCATATTGTTCGCCACCGGCATATGGGGTGATTTAGGTGTCGCCACGAACCCAGCGGGGTGCACCGTCGACAGACAGGCATGTGAGGAACAAGCCATCGGGGGCTTGTGCGACCGAGTTTTCGAGGCCCTCGCAGTTGGAGTTCTCGTCCTTAATTCCCCACATCGAGGGGGAACGGAAGTACCGGGGTTCATAACGCCGCGGAGATCCGCAGAAGACCAACCGGCCCCACGAGGTAGTGCCGAACACGAAATGGGTGGTATCCGGGCACGGCGCGCCGAGCACGACACCTCCGGTGATACCCGGGACGCAGGATGGGTTGTCACACGCGGACGGTTCGGCCCACCCGTGGACGGGTGTGCACGCCAGGAGGGCCGTCACCGCCATGGCCACGGGCAGGATCGCTCGCGTCGCGCGTCTTTTGAGGCGTAGGTCTGCGAGACGACCCGAATGCTGCGAGGTGATGGATGGTTTCATTCTCGGCCCTCACCGCGTCTTGACCAGCTTGAACGGCATGCTGATGAACCATGTCTTACTTCGCCCGCAGGCGCCGCTGACGCCGGTCGTCTCGTCGGCGCCGGTGAGAACGGGCGAGGCTGGATCGACGGCATCTCCGTCGGGGTTGGTGGGGGCGAACCTGAAGACCTGGAATCCCTGAGCCGCGGTTCCATCCGGGCAGGGCTGCCAGTTGTCGACAATGTGCTTGACGAACCACACACCGCCGGTTTGATAAATCGGGGCGCGCCAACCCCAGTCGCTGACTACCGTGCCGGTGCATTCGGTGGGATAGCTGCAGGTGGTGTTGATCGTCCAGATACTTCGGATGCTGGCCTCGTTGTGAAAGATCTCGTTGGTCTTGGCCCACTCCCCGTTGGATGTCGCGGTGTAGGTGCCGTTCAGGCCCCAGTCGCCGGCCGCGCTGCCGGGGGGCGCAGTGCCCAGCGACGTGATCACGAAGGCACCTAGGAGGGTTGCGGTCCGAGAACGTCGGCGTGAGCTGCCGCTCATGTCGGGAAGAGATCTTTCCAGGACCGCATACCGGCGCGGGGGACCAGGTCCGATTGGCGATACACGGTGCCGTCGGGGGTGGCGTACCGGCCGGTTCGTGGGTCATAGGTTGCGACGGCAACCGATGGGCCGGACCGCCGAGGTGTGTATGCACTCGGCGCGGCAGCCGGGGCGGGCCCCTCGGAACCGTCAGGTGGCGGCGCTGCGGCCGGGGCGGGCGGCGGGGACTCTGGCGGAGGCGCTTGCGTGGGGCCGGCCGCTGGCGGCAGCGGTCCCGGCGGCGGGGTGCCCTCGAGTGGTCCGAAGATTTGGTCACCGAAGCTGACGCGGTCATCGGGCGGGACGCCCTGCGCGACGAGGTTCGGATCGAGGGGGTAGGGACCCAGGACGTGTTGGCGGATCGCCAACGGCTCGAAAGGTTTGTCGCTGTTGCAGATTTCGACCGTGGGCGCGCGCTTGCCGGGATGGCCCATGCACGGGTAGTTCCGGGCGCCGCGTACCCCGATGGGTGAATCCTGCGGCAGTTTGCAGTACAGCCCGTCGGGAGTGTCGATCACCGTCGTGTCCTCTGGTGACCGCCACGACGACGGCGGCAAGAACCCTACCGTGCATGCGGGCGGGTCGCCGATGGTAAGGGTGAAGTCGCCCAGGGAGTATCCGGTGGGATTGTTCTTGGGTGCGCCGTAGGACTGAGTGGCGGCGATGGTGGGCGGCAGCAACACCAGCAGCTGCTCGAGGGAGGGGTGATAGGTGACACCGACCTGGCCCAGCGTGGTGAGGTTCGCCAAGAGCATTGGCAGCGTCGGCTTGACCTGATTGAACAGGCGTGACGCCTCATCGGCGGCCCCTGGCGCCCCGTGCAGCAGCGTCCGTGTCTGGTGGTCGTCGGTGACGAGTTGTTGGCTGATGCCGGCGAGGCTGCGTGCCCACGTGCGGATGGCGCCGCCCGATTGCGCCTGGCCGTCGAGCAGGGGCCGGCTGTCGTCGATGAGGGTGCGTGACCGCTCGGCGTTGGTGTTGGCGTCGCCGACGAGTTGTGACGAGGAGTCCAGCAGCGACCCGACGTCGTACCCGGATCCGTTGAAGGCCTTGAACGTTTCGTCGAGCAGGCCGCTGATCTTGGTCTTCGGGACGCTGTTGATCAGCGTGCTGACTTGATCCAGCATCGGTCCGACGGCCTGTGGGATCGAGGTGTGTGCCGCGGGGATGATGGAGCCGTCATGTAGGTAAGGTCCTGCCGCCGTCGCTGGCTGCAGGTCCACATATTGCTCTCCGACCGCCGACACGCTGAGCACCTCCGCGCGCAGATCCGCCGGGATTTGCGGGCTGGTGTTCAACGACAGTGTGGCCTCGGCGCCGGCGCGGGTGGGCCGCACGTCGGTGACTTTTCCAACCTCCACTCCTCGATAGGTCACGTTGGAAAACCGGTAAAGTCCGCCGGTGCCCGACAATTGCAGCGTGACCCGCATGCGGCCGACGCCGAGCAGGGTGGGCACTTGCAGGTATTCGACGATCATCACGGTCATCCCGATGACCGACGCGATGGTGAAGATGGTCAGCTGAATTCGGACGAAGCGCGTCAACATCAGCGGTCCCCCACATCCTGTGGCACGAAATCGGTCGGCGCCGGGATCGGTGGCTGGCTGAGCTGCTGGGTGGTCACCGGGGCGCCGGCCGGCGTTGGCGGACCGGCCATGGGCGGCGTGGCCACCGCGTTCGGCGGGGCCGTGAGGGGCGCGTTGAGCGGGTCCTTGGTGAAGGTGGCATACCAGGGGTCTCCCGGGGCGGGCACCAGCGTGGCTCCCTCCTGCCCCCATCGTGTGCCCAGCAACAGTCCCCTCTTGAGCCGCGGGATCGTGAAGTCGAAAGTGATGAACTCGTTCAAATAGTCGCCCCGGATCGCGCGGTCGATGAAGTTCTGCGGGTAGGGATAGGCCGGCGCGAAGGCCAGGACGGTGTCGAGGCTCGGGCCGACGTCGGCGAGTGCGCGCACGGTCGGCTCCAGATTTTTAAGGTTGGCGACCAGATCGTCGTGCGTGGCGTTGATCAATCCGGTGGCCGTGTTGCTGAACACCCGGAATTTATCCAGCGCGGTCGTGATCCTTGGCCGCTCTTTGATCAGAACGTCCAGTGCGGGCGGAATCCGTTGCAGCGCTGCGGTTATGACACCGCTTTGTCCGGCAAGGGTGCCGGCCAGGGCGTTCAATGCCGTGATGGATGCGTTGATGTTGTCACGCTGGGAATCCAAAACACCGACGAAGTCGTTCAAATGCGTCAGCAGATCGCGGATCTTGTCCTCGCGCCCGCCCAGTGCCGCGTTGAACTCGTTGATGAGGCCTCCGACCTTGCCCAGTCCCCCGCCGTTGACGACAACTGACAGCGAGGACAGGGTCTGCTCAGTGGACGGATAGGTCGAGGAGCGTTGCAGACCGATGGTCGCCCCGGGTGCGAGCCTGCCGGCCGCGGGCACGCCCGGTGGGGGGTTCAGTTCCAGGTGCATCGAGCCCAACAGGCTTGTCTGGCCGATCCTGGCGAGAGCGTTGGCCGGCACCACGGCGTCTGGACGCACCGAGATATCCACGTCGGCATGCCAATCGCGCAGCGTCATCTTGCCCACGCTGCCAACGACGACGTCGTTGATCATCACCGGCGAATTAGATTCCAGCGTACCGACATTAGCGATTTGGACGTGGTAAGTCACCGCGTCCTGGCCTCGTCCGACAGTGCCAGGTAGAGGCAGTGAATTGAGGCCATCGAAAGCGCATCCGGTTGCCGTCAACACCACCCATGACGCGATCGCTGCGAGACGCCGCGTTGATCGCGATCCGGTCACGGTGTGCCTCCGGGCTGGGATGCGGTCGGCAGCGGTGGTTGCGGACCAGCCGGCAGCAGCATGTCCTGCAGGCTGGCCGGGCCGGGGGCCGCTGGGGCCGGCCGGGGCACTCCCGGTGGGATTGGCGCACGGGGGAACAGCGCCGGCGAAGGGTCAGCGGGTAATCCGTTAGGGGCGTAGATCCCCGGGGGACCCGGCGGCAATTCCCATCCCGGAGGGGGTGGTATGTCGCCCGCGCCGGTGTAGGCCGACACTGCGGGTGGATCGGTTGGGATGGGGGGGACTCCGCCCGGCCCGCCGGGCATCAGGTTCGGATCCGAATAGACGAGGTTGTCCGGGCTCGGCGATTTGGCCAGATAGGCGTTGAACGGGATCGGTAGGTAGTTGAAGTTGATCAAACGCAGTGCCGGGCCCAAGTATTGGGCGCACAGCTTCGCCGTCTCGGCCGCGGTGGCATTCTTCACCGCGCCGATCGCCGAGCACACCAGTGCCACCGGATTGGCGAAGTTCGACATGGCGAAGGCTCCCCGTGCCGTTCCGGAGTCCGGGCTATAGATGTTGTAGCCGTTGGCGATTGCGTTGGGCGCCACGTGCAGAAGGTTTTCCACCGCCATGCGGTTGTCGGCCAGGTTTTTCGTCACGTTGGCCAGTCGTTGAATTTGTTCTGCGGTCTGGTCTCGGCTTCCGGCGATGAATCGGCGCACCTCACCGACCGCCGAGGATAGGTTGGTCAGCGCGGCATCCAAGTCTGACCGGTTGCCGTCCACGACGCTGCTCACCGTTGCGAGGCGGTCCTGGAATTCGACGATCTGGACGTTGCTGTCGCGCAGGGCGGTAACGAAGATCTGAAGATTCTTGATGATGTCGACGATGTTGCCGCTACCGCCGGCGAGGATGCGCCCGACCTGAGACAGCTCGGTGATCGTCCGCCGAAGCTTGTCGCCGTTGCCGTCCATGGCATTGGCCGCGCTGTCGATAAAGTGCCCGAGCGAACTGGTGGAAACGCCGCTTGCGGGACCCAATTCGCTGGCCAGCCGCATCAGTTGCGTTTTGACCTGATCCCACTCGACGGGTACCGCGGTTCGATCCACGCCGATCACCGCCCCATCGGCCATCGTCGGACCGCCGGTTCCCGTGGCTTCGTAAGCCGGGGTCAGCTGCACATACCGGGCCGCCACCAGGTTCTGTGCCACGATCACGGCCTTGGCGTCGGCCGGGATCGGCACATCACGGTCGACGGCCAGTGTCATCTTGGCCTGCGTCCCTTGGGGTTCGATGGACTTGATGGTGCCCACCTTGACCCCCACCACGCGTACCTCGTCGCCGGGGTAGATGGCGGTCGCGGAGCTGAAATATGCGGTAATCATCTTGGGCCCGAAGACCTCTGCATGTACCACGAAAGCCGTTCCCGCAGCGATAAGTCCCACCAATGTCACCAGCAGCGCCTTGGTGTACCACGCCTTGTTCACCCCGGTCGCCATCATCGTCCTCCGGGAATGCCGTTGTGCGGCCAGGGGAATTCCGCGCGCGGTCCGGCATTGTCGGGTGGTTGACCCGCATTGACGCCCCGCCGGAATCCGAACGCGTAGTCCAGGAACGGTTGCAGGGGCTGCGCCGGGATCAGATTGCCGACGAATGCGTTGTAATAAAAGCCGTTGTTGACCGATTCGCCCTGGGTTACTTGGTATTTGGCTAATCCGACGATCGCCTTGGCGATGTTATCGCGGTTCTTTTCCAGCATCGCGGTGACCGAGTTGAGTTTGGCCAGTGTCGGCGCGAGTTCTTTTTCGTTGTCCGCCACCATGCCCGAGAGTTGCTGGGCCAGCGCCGAGGTGTTGGCCAGCAGGTTGACGATCGAGTAACGACGCTGATTCAGGACTCCGAGCAGGTCGTTGGCATTGAGCAACATGGTGTTGACCTGCTGGCTGCGTTCCGACAGGATGCCGGTGACATCGGCGGCGCTTTTGAGAAGATGGGCCAGCGATTCATTCCTGCTGTTCAACGATTGCGACAGTCTGCTCAGGCCGTCGAACGTGGGCCCCAGTCGTGGTGTGATCCGCTCGATCGTTTCGGCCAATGTGTCCAAGGATGCGTTGAGCGCGCCGGTGTCGGTGGCGGCGGTGTTGGCGGTGAAGTCGCTGACGGCGTCGGTCAGGGAGTATGGCGATGTCGTCCGATGTACCGGGATGACATCGGAGGAGTGCATGCTGCCGGCGCCTGCGGGCTCTAAGGCCAGCATCCGCGCACCCAGCAGGGTGCCCGTCCTGATGTGGGCTGTCGTGCTCGATCCCAGGTGCACCTTGGCGTCGAGGCTAAAGGTCACCAATGCTTTGCCATGGCTGAGCGTGACGTCGGAGACCGTTCCCATTTTCACGCCCGACACTCGGACGTCGTTGCCTGCAGTTAGGCCTCCGGCCTCGGTGAACAGCGCCTGGTACCGGATGGAGGTAGCCATCGACCACAGCTGTTGGGGGTGCAGGCCGATGATGATGACTAGCACGATCAGCACGAACGCGATGAAGCCGGCCCGGATGAGTTGTGTGCCGCGATATTTCAGCATCAGGGTTCCCCGCATCGTCCGGTGTTTTGGGTGATCCACGGGAAGACGGCCGTGCGGCCCTGAAGGTCGGTGACGCGAATGGAGATGCCACACAGGTACTGGTTGATGAAACTTCCGTAGGCACCCAACCGCACGAGTTTGCGGTAGTTTTCGGGGGCTTTCTGCAAAGCGAGGTCCAGCCGCGCCTTGTCATTGTCGAGCAACGGAGCCAGCCGATTGAGTTGGTCGACGGTACCGGCCAGCGGCGGACGGGCCTGGGTAAGCAGGTCGGCCAATGACGCGGTTCCCTTGTCGAGCGCGGTGATGGCGTCGCCTATCGGATCACGGTCAGCCGACAACTCCGTGATGAGCCGCTCGAGGCGTCCGACCGTCGCCGAGAATTTGCCGCCGTCCTTGGCCACCGTGGCGACCACCTCGTTGAGATTGTCGATCACCTGCTGCACCACTTGCCCGTTGTCGGCCAGGGCGTTGGAGAAGGACGAGGTCTTGGCGAACAACGACTCCGCATCGCCGCTGCTGCCTTGCAGAATCTGGATCAACGAGTTGGTCAGCGCATTCACCGATTGAGGGTTGAGCCCCTGAATCACCGGTTTGAGCCCACCCAACAACAAATCGAGGTCCAGCGCCGGCTCGGTGCGGTTTATCGGAATCCGCGATCCAGGCGGCTGAATCCCGGCAGAACCGGGCGCGTCGAGCAGGTCAAGGTAGCGATCCCCGACCAGGTTGAGGTAACGCACCGCGACTCGCGTGCTGGTAGTGAGCCTGACCTCGCGGTTCGCGTCGAAACTCACCAGCACGGTGTTATTCGATTGCAGCGCAACATGATTGACCGTGCCGACCCGGATCCCGGCGGCACGCACCGAATCACCGGCCTTAAGGCTGGAGGCATCGCTCAACACCGCGGAATAGCCATATGTCGAACCTGTGCGGTACTGGCCAAGGATGGCGAACAGGGCAGCCGTCAGCACAATGGTCACCACCGCGAACAGCCCGAACTTGACGGTCGTCCCGACCGAGCCCGTCATCCCGGCATCCCGATCTGTGGGGTGTTGCGCGGCGGCCCGTCGATCGGCCCGAACAGCCACTGCTTAAGGCGATTGGAGTTCAACAGGATTCCCTGGTTTCCGTACTGCGCCTGGTTGGCGTCAATGTCGGTGACCAGGTAGGGCGGGCGGTGCCCGAAGCCCACGTCTGGTAGGCCCATGCATTGCGGACCGCCCGTCGCCGCGACCTTGGGGAGGTTCTGCGGGTACCGGTAACGTTCGGTGCCCAGCAGAAACGAATCCAGCAACAGGACACCCGGTACGGGCAGGGGCGGACCGGTGGCCAGCGGCTTGAGGCCGGCCAGCGCGCAGGTGATGGCTTGGTTGTATTTGTTGGTCAGGTTCGTGGTGGGGACCAGCAGATGAAGGACGGCGGTGAACGCCTGCGCGTTGTCCGCCAGCACGTCGTTTCCGATGTCGGCCAGCGCAATCGCGCTGATGAGCGCGGTGTCGAGATCACGCTGCCGGTCGACCACGGTGTCGCTCAACCGGGTCGCGTTTTGAACCGTCTTAACCAGTTCGGGGGCCACGTCGGCGTAGGCGTTGAGCACCTGTGGGGCCACCGAGAGTTCGTGCCTCAGGGAGGTCAGGCTCGGGTCGATCTTGGTCAACAGCGCGTCCAGATCGGCCAGGGTGTGGCCGAGTTTGTCACCGCGGCCGCTGAACGCTTGCGCGAGAGCGCCAAGGGTCTCATTGAGCTTTTCCGGTTCGATCTGCGACAACACCGACACCAATTGCTCGAACACGGTGTCGATTTCGACGGTGACATGCTCAGAGTCAAGGATTTGGCCCGCCTTCAGCGACTGGGGGGAGGGATCGGGCGGTGGGATGAGTTGCACGAATTTCGACCCGAAGACGGTCGTTGATTCGATGTCGACGCCGGTATTGGCGGGAATCAGATTCAGCCAGGAGGGATTGATCGCCAGGTGAATCGCGGCCCGGCCGTCGGGCAGGTTGTCGATCGAGGAGACCTTGCCCACTTGTGCACCATGCAGCTTCACCTTGGCGTCCGGGTTCATCACCAGTCCCGCCCGGGGCGATAGCACCGTGACCGGCACCGATTCGATGGCACCGCCTTCGAACAACACGATGGTGGCAGCGACGATCGCGCCGATCACACCGACGGTGGCCAGACCCAGCAAGGGGCGAACAGTGTTGTTCCACATCAGCTTTCTTCCCCTAGCCCGACAAGTTGAAGTTGCCGTTGGCGCCGTAAATGGCCAGCGAAACCAGCAGGGTGACCGACACGATGATGATCAGGGAAGTGCGCACCGCAGTGCCCACCGCGACCCCGACACCCGAGGGTCCCCCGCTGGCGAAGTAGCCGTAGTAGGTGTGGGTGAACAGGATGGCCAAGGCCATCAGGATCGCCTGCAGAAATGACCACAATAGGTCGGTTGGGTTCAGAAACGTCGAGAAGTAGTGACCATAGAGCCCACCGGATTGCCCCAGCACGACCACGGTGGTGAATTGGCTGGCCACGAACGACAAGATGACCGCGATCGAGTACAGCGGCGTGATCGCCAGCATACCGGCGACGATCCGTGTGCTCACTAGGTAGGAAACGGGCCGGATCCCCATACTTTCGAGCGCATCGATTTCCTCATTGATGCGCATGGCGCCCAGTTGGGCGGTCACGCCGGCGCCGAAGGTGGCCGCCAAGCCGATGCCGGCGACAATCGGCGCCGAGATACGGACGTTGATGAACGCGGCCAAAAAGCCGGTCAACGCCTCGATGCCAATGTTGCCCAGCGAGCTGTATCCCTGGATGGCCAGCGTCCCACCCGTCGCCAAGGTGAGAAATCCGACGATGACCACTGTCCCGCCGATCATCGCCAAGGTGCCAGCGCCCATGCTGATTTCGGCGATCAAGCGGATGATCTCTCGCCGGTAGCGGGTGGCCGCAAACGGGGCCCCGGCGATCGCCTTCCCGTAGAACGCGACGTGGTCACCGATGCCGGTCAGCGCGCTGATCGGTCTGTTGATTTCTCGGGCCAGACCCGGATATGCCGCTCGCAGCGTCACCGTCTGCCTACTTCGCCGTCATCTGGATGCCGATAGCCGTCACCACGACGTTGATGACAAACAGCGACATGAACGCGTATACCACCGTCTCGTTGACGGCGTTGCCCACAGCTTTGGCGCCGCCACCGGTGATCGTCAGCCCGCGGTAGCAGGCCACCAGGCCGGCGATGAGACCGAACAACAGCGCTTTGACCGAGGAAATGATCAATTCGGGCACCCCGGTCAGCAGGGTGATGCCCGCCGCGAATGCACCCGGGTTGACGTCCTGGACGAACACCGAGAACGTGTAGCCGCCCAGGATGCCGATGATGCAGACGACGCTGTTGAGCAGCAGTGCCACCAGTCCCGATGCCAGCATGCGCGGGGTGACCAATCGTTGAACGGGATTGATTCCCAACACTTCCAACGCGTCGATCTCTTCACGGATGGTGCGCGAGCCCAGATCGGCGCACATCGCCGTGGCGCCGGCGCCCGCCACGATCAGCACCGTGACCAGGGGACCGACCTGGGTGACCGCCCCGAAGGCTGCACCCGCCCCCGAAAGGTCGGCCGCACCCAGTTCGCGCAGCAGGATATTGAGCGTGAAGCTGACCAGCACGGTAAATGGAATGGCTACCAGCAGCGTGGGCATCAGCGAGACGCGTGCGACAAACCACGACTGATCCAGGAACTCTCGTCCCTGAAACGGCCTGCGGACAGCGAACTTCGCCGCATCGGCCGCCATCGCGGCCAGTCCCCCGATGGCCTGCATGGGCCCAGCCAGCTTGGCGCCAAACGACGAAAGCCCCGGCGACCAACGGTCGGGCGCCTTCGTGATCACCGGCTGTGGCTCCTTCACCTCGTCGACACCAGACATCGCAGCTCGGGTCACGCCCTGCACCACATCGGTCCGAGCTGCGTCGAGCAGAACCCTCCCAGTCGGGTGAGACGTGAACCACACGATGTCCCGCTTACCGGGACGCCTATCCATCGCTGCGGATCCCATGCGAGGGCACCCGAACCGGGTCCATACCGGGCCCTCCCCGCCTAGGAGAGGACCACCCACCGGGACATGCGGCTGACATTGCCGATTCCGCGGAGCACCATCCCCGTTGTGAACAGTCCTCAGAGATATGCGAATCGCCGCGTCTTGATCAGCGGGGGTGGCTCGGGCATTGGACAAGCAACCGTGCTGCGCGTGCTGGAGGAAGGCGGACGAGTTGTGGCCGCCGACATCAGCGAGCCCGGGTTGAAGGACACGGTGGCCAAGGCCGACACGTACGCGGACCGGCTCGCCACGGTGACGTTGGACGTCGGCGACGAGCAGTCCGTCCGCGACGGTGTCGGCCGGGCGCTCGCGGCGCTGGGAGGTCTCGACACGTTGGTCAACGCGGCGGGGATTCTGCGCTCGGCCCATTTCCTGGACACCACCGTGGCCGATTTTGAGCAGGTACTCCGTATCAACCTGGTCGGCACCTTCCTGATGACCCGCGAGGCGATCCCGGCCCTACGCGAGGGCGTCGGTCCAGCCGTGGTCAACTTCAGCTCCACCTCGGCGGCCTTTGCTCACCCGTATATGTCCGCCTACGCCGCATCCAAGGGCGGAATTCAGTCGATGACACATGCGTTGGCCATGGAGTTCAGCAAAGAGGGAATCCGGTTCAACTCGGTGCAGCCGGGGTCAATTTCCTCCGGAATGACTGATGGCACAGGAGAATCGAAGCAGAGCGTAGGTCCGGGCCTACCCGCTGACGTCGACTTTTCCTTGTTCGGCAAGGTTCAGCCCGTACTTCCACTGGCTGACGGCGCGATCTTCGCCAGACCAGACGCTGTAGCCGCCGTAGTAGCCATGCTGGGCTGTCCCGACGCCTATTTCATCACCGGCACCGAAGTCCGTGTGGACGGCGGCTCGCATATGTGAGCCGCGACCAGCGGCCCCGCCGAGGGCAGTCCGCCATTGCGGTGGGTAACGGCATGTCGTCTGATCCTCGGCCCAAACAGAATGGAGCGAACTTTGAAGGCGCTCATACTGGGTATCTGCCTGGCGGCGGCGGCCTTCGGGCTCGTGCCCGTGGCCCACGCGGAGATGCGAACCGGCAATTACCAGCTTTTGATCACCGGCAGGTACGACTTCCATACCTGGATCTGGGCGATTTCCTCGTGCAGCGGTGACTGTGTCAGCGTGAGCGCGATACCCCAACCGGTAGCCAGGGCATTCGAGTACAACGGCAGCGCTCGGTTCGCCGATGGCCGCTATACCTTGAGTGTCGACGTTCCCGACGGTCTGCGCTGTGGTGACATCTACTACGGCCCCGTGATACCCACGCACGACGTCTACGCATGGGATGCGTCCGCGCTTGCTGGAACGTTGGACTCCTCGTTTTCCTCGGGTTGTAACGGGTCACCGGCGGGAACCTACACGTACCCGTTCACCCTGGTCCGCATGTAGATCGCGCAGCCTAACCTTCTCCCCTGCACGGCGAGTGGCTAACATCAACGACTTTCGGTCACCCGCCCGCACGTGTGGGTGGCGGTGATCGGCGATGCGAAGACAACGGCCTGGCTCCGGCCACCACGCGGGGCACCAAACCCAGCCCGTCATCGGGCCGCGTGTAATGACCAAGGAGGCTGACGGTAAATGGCTTTGGGCCATCTTGATCCTGTAGACGAGACCGGTTGCAATCCATGCTCACCGGCACGGTGGCTACGTCGGCTGCGCTTCGGCTCCCCGGGCGAGAGCGGTCACCATCGTGGGCATGCTCGCGCGCAGCATGAGCCAGATCAGCGGCCCCGTGACCGGGATGCGGGGGCGAAACGTTGCCTTCCATACGATGTGAGATCCGCGAGACGTAGTGGATATATGAACATCGGCGCGGTGATCGGTGACGGGGATTCCCGAGAGGATGGTATAGGCGTGGTGGTAGGGGCGGTCAGCGATCAGAATTTTTTCGCGCATAGTCAAGCCGCTCATGGTGATTCGACGTATCGCCCCGGTACGGGAGTTGGCCGTTCCGGGGTACTCCCAGACCGCGGCCCGCACACCGCCTAGCCACTCAGGCCACCGCGTGACATCAGTGAGCAGGTCGTAAACGATCTGCGCTGGCGCGGCACATGTCCGCTCAAAGCGCAACGAGAAGCGCATAGCGTTGACGCTACGCGGAAACGGCGCATGTACCGGATCGGTAATCCCGACAGTCGGGATGCGCTGAGTAACGTGGCGGCGCCGCACGGATTGCCGGCACGCATCCCACCAGCTGTGATCGAGATGACTCCCAGTGTATGGAAACCGACTACTGCCTGCGGGTCGACTGCGCTGATGATGGTCAGAACCGGAATGCGTGATGACGGAAGGCATCAACATGGACACGCCAGATGTAGACGAAGTGGTCACCTATGCAGTGACCTCCGGAGTCGCTGTGGTCACCATGAACCGTCCGCGTTACCGCAATGCGCAGAACTCGGCGATGACCTACGCACTGGATGCAGCGTTTAGGCGCGCAGTGGACGATGACGACATCAAGGTGATCGTGTTGGCGGGTGCCGGCGAGCACTTCAGCGCCGGTCACGATATCGGCACCCCCGAACGTGACCACAACGTGCGCTATGAGAATCGGGCGGTGTTGTGGTGGGACCACGTCGACAAGCCAGGCGGCGACCAACGTTTTGCGCGGGAAACAGAGGTCTATCTTGGGATGTGCCGGAGGTGGCGCGAAATCCCGAAGCCCACTATCGCGATGGTGCAAGGCGCGTGTGTGGCCGGTGGTCTGATGCTTGCCTGGGCCTGTGACCTGATCGTGGCCGCCGATGATGCCTTCTTCAGCGATCCCGTTGTGCGCATGGGCATTCCGGGCGTCGAATATTTCGCACACCCTTGGGTGCTCGGACCCCGGTTTGCCAAGGAGATCTTGTACACAGGTGAGAGGTTCAGCGCGCAGCGCGCCTACGAAATCGGTATGGTCAATCGAGTCGTCGCACGGCCGCAGCTACGCGATGAAACCTTCGGCCTTGCAACGCGTATCGCGACGATGCCCCAATTCGGTCTCGCCCTGGCCAAGCGGGCGGTCAACCACTGCGAAGACCACATGGGATTACGCAATGGCATGGACGCCGTCTTCGGTCTTCACCACTTCGCACATGCCCATAACGCCGAGATCGGGACCGGCCCACTCGGCGGGATGGACGCCAAGGCAATGACTTCACCTGCAAATGCTGAGGGAACCAATTCTCATGCTTAGCAGGGAATTACACCACCAGCTAGCTGTCCAGTTGGCGCAGGCTGGGCGGAGCCGCTCACCGATCGCTCCGCTGACCGCCGTTCATCCGGAGATCGACGTCGTCGACGCCTATGAGATCCAGCTGATCAACATCCGGCAGCGGGTGGCCGAGGGAGCTCGGGTGCTGGGGCACAAGGTTGGCCTGTCGTCGAAGGCGATCCAGCAGATGATGGGGGTCGACGAGCCGGACTACGGGCATTTGCTCGACGAGATGCAATTGTCCGAAGACACCCCGGTGAAGGCGAGCCACTACCTGTGGCCGCGGGTCGAGGTGGAGGTCGGTTTCATCCTGAATGCCGACCTGCCGGGAGCCGAGTGCACCGAGGACGACGTGCTGGCGGCCACCGAGGCGATCGTGCCGTCGATCGAGTTGATCGACACCCGGATCACCGACTGGAAAATCGAGTTGTGCGACACCATCGCCGACAACGCGTCGTCGGCGGGCTTCGTGCTGGGCAAGGCGCGCGTCTCCCCGGACGACGTCGACATCAAAGGGATTGATGCGGTGCTCAGCTGCAACGGTGAGGTCGTCGCCAAGGGCCGCACCGACGCGGTGCTCGGCAACCCCCTTACCGCGGTGGCCTGGCTGGCCCGCAAGGTGGAGGCCTTCGGCGTGCGGTTACGCAAAGGCGACTTGGTCCTTCCGGGGTCCTGCACGCGCGCGATCGACGCGCACGCCGGCGACGAGTTCGTGGCCGAGTTCACCGGCTTGGGTTCTGTTCGTTTGTCGTTCGAATAAGAGGAGCGTCAGATGCCGGCTAAGGCGAGTGTGGCCATTGTCGGGTCGGGAAACATCAGTACTGACCTGCTCTACAAGTTGCTGCGGTCGGAGTGGCTGGAGCCGCGCTGGATGGTGGGCATCGACCCCGACAGTGAGGGTTTGGCGCGGGCCCGCAAGCTGGGTTTGGAGACCACGCACGAGGGTGTGGACTGGTTGCTGGCCCAGTCGGAGAAGCCCGACCTGGTGTTCGAGGCGACGAGTGCGTATGTGCACCGGGACGCGGCGCCGAAGTATGCGGCCGCGGGGATTCGGGCCATCGATTTGACCCCGGCCGCCGTCGGCCCGGCGGTGATCCCGCCGGCCAACCTGCGCCAGCACCTGGACGCGCCGAACGTCAACATGATCACCTGCGGCGGGCAGGCCACCATCCCGATCGTCTACGCGGTGAGCCGGGTGGTGGAGGTGCCCTACGCTGAGATCGTCGCGTCGGTGGCGTCGGTCTCGGCCGGACCCGGCACGCGGGCCAACATCGACGAGTTCACCAAGACCACCAGCAAGGGCGTGGAAACCATCGGCGGCGCCAAGCGTGGCAAGGCGATCATCATCCTCAACCCCGCAGACCCGCCGATGATCATGCGCGACACCAT
>NZ_LZKH01000212.1:0-46302 GCF_001672745.1 Mycobacterium sp. E1386 | reverse complement strand
GCATTGCCGTCCTCGTCACAGTCAAAACGCTTGCAGTGTCCGACCATGTGGAATTCGATATAGGCCGCGGCCGGCTGCTTACACCGAAACCCGTTGTCCAAGAAAGCGATCTGACATTGGGGGCAGAAATCGAGATGCTCGATGCCGCGTCCAACGGCAACCGGGTTATGCACCAGCCGGCCGCGGCCTATATCGAATTCCACATGGTCGGACACTGCAAGCGTTTTGACTGTGACGAGGACGGCAATGCGTGCGGCTTCGTGTGCGCCGGCCATCTCGACGCGTTGGAGCACACCGCCGAGTGCACCGTGCGAGAGCTAAGGCCGGCGCCGCCGGTGCGCTGGCTGTCGCGCCGTATCGGTCGATGCACGACCTGCGACCGGTCGATCCTGTTCGTCTCTGACGTTTTGCAAGTTGTGGTGATGCTCTAGAAGTGCCGACACTCGAGCTGAACCCGAAAAGCTAAGGCCATCAAAACTATTCATGGTGTACTCAAGAATCATACGAAGGAGAATTTTCATGAGGGCGATACGTCTGCACACGGACGGGCTACGACTTGAAGAGATTGCCCAGCCCGAGCCCGGGCCGGATGAGGTGCTTGTGCGAGTCTTTGCCGCTGCGATCACGCGGGATGAGCTGACCTGGTCGACCGATCGGCTGCCGGCGATTCCCTCGTATGAACTGTGCGGTGTCGTCGAATCGACCGGTGAGGAGGTGATCGCGCTGACGCCGTTCGACCACGACGGCGTCGCTGCCGAGTGGGCCGCTGTGCCGAAATCCCTGCTCGCGCCGAAGCCTTCGGCACTGAGCCGCGAGCAAGCGGCGGCGCTTCCGATGCCCGGACTGACCGCGTGGCAGGCGCTGGTCGTCCACGGCAAGGTCACGGCCGGCCAGCGGGTGCTGATCACGGGCGTGCATGGCGGAGTTGGACACATCGCCGCTCAACTCGCGCGGCACCTCGGAGCGGTTCTGGTCGACGAAGGAGAGGACTGCGACCTCCTCTTCGACACCACCGGCGGTGAGCCACTCGCTCGTAGCGCAGAGGGCGCGGGGCGCATCGTGACGATCGCGGCGGAGACGCCGGGCGCGCAGTACTTCGTGGTCGAGCCGAACGGAGCGCAGCTCGCGGCACTTCCGGACCTGCACCCGCAGGTCGACACGGTCTTCCCGCTCGACCAGTTCAAAGAGGCTTTTGCCCGCACCGCACAGCGCGGGAAGAAGGGAAAGGTTGTGCTGCGCGTCGCTGAGTCATAGGCCACCCGGCCGGACGGGCGATTCCCCTCGCCTGCCAGCCGGACGGCTGGCAGGCGAGCGGCCGTCGACGTTCGACGGTTACGACCAGACGCCGCGGTTCGTGTGCGTCGATGTGCCGAGGGCACCGCGAACGGCGCTGGGTTGGGGCAGCTTCCAGTCTCTCCGCACGTAATGGCAGGTGTAGCCGGACGGGTACCGCTGCAGATAGTCCTGATGCTCGGGCTCGGCCTCCCAGAACTCAGCCGCTGGACTCACCTCGGTGACCACCTTGCCCGGCCACAACCCCGATTTCTCGACGTCAGCGATCGTGTCGAGCGCGATCCGCTTCTGCTCGTCGTCCAGATAGAAGATCGCTGAGCGGTAGCTGGTACCGATGTCGTTGCCCTGGCGGTTCAACGTGGTCGGGTCGTGGATCTGGAAGAAAAACTCCAGAAGTGTCCGATAATCGGTCTTGTCGGGGTCATAGGTGATCTCGATCGCCTCCGCGTGACCAGGATGGCTGCGGTAGGTGGGGTGTGTGTTCTGGCCCCCGGTGTAGCCGACCCGAGTGGACACCACCCCGGGCTGCTTGCGGATCAGATCCTGCATGCCCCAAAAGCATCCGCCCGCCAAGACCGCCACCTTCTCGTGGTGCGTCATGAGCCGTACTCGGTCACGGTTCTCCCATCGCGCACCGCCGGATCCGCGCTCATAAACAGACTCAAGTATTTCCCGTAACCCTCGGCTTCGAGGTTGTCGCGGTGAATGAAGCGCAGCGACGCGGAGTTGATGCAGTAGCGCAGGCCGCCAGCCTCGCGTGGGCCGTCGGCGAACACGTGGCCAAGGTGGCTGTCGCCGTGCGCGGACCGTACTTCGACGCGCTCCATGAAGTGGCTCCGGTCCCGCTTTTCGATGACGTTATCGCTGTCGAGGGGTTGGGTGAAACTGGGCCAGCCGGTGCCGCTGTCGAACTTGTCGACTGACGCGAATAGTGGCTCACCGGATACGACGTCGACGTATATGCCCGGTTCCTTGTTCGCCCAGTACTCGCCGGAGAATGGGGACTCGGTTCCGTCCTCCTGGGTGACGTGGTACTGCTCGGGACTCAACGCGTCGACCGCGGCCGGGTTCTTGCTGTATTGGTGTGACATGATCGCTCCTTCTCGAGTGCGCGGCCGATTGTCGCGCGCGCCATAGTGTTTCGGCCGACGTCCTGCCGGGCGGCCCCTCCAGCTAGTTGCGGCCGGCCATGACGCCGCCGTCGACGTTGAGGATCGCGCCGGTGACCCAACTTGCTTGGTCTGAAAGCAGATAAACGATGGCGTTGGCCACGTCGGCAGGGGTGCCGACGCGTCCCAGGGGATGCAGCGGCGCGAATGTCTCCAGGGTGGCGTCGATCTGGTCCTTCGGGATGAACCCTTCATACAGCGGGGTCTTGACGACGGCAGGTGCGACGGCGTTGACGCGGATCTTGTGCTCGGCAAGCTCTATCGCGAGATTGTGGGTGAGCGCATGCAGCCCGGCTTTTTGCATCGAATACACGGACGATGGGGTCAGGCCAATGGCCTGATGTGCCCACATGCTGCCGATGTTGACAATGGCGCCGCCCTCACCGTTGGCGATCATGCCCGCAACAACGGTCTGGGTCAAAAAGAACAGGGCGTAGTTGAGCTCCAAATATGAGTCATAGGTCTGCGCGTCATACTCCAGAAACGGCTTGGGGATGAAGAATCCGGCCGCGTTGACCAAAAGTGTCGCGTCGCTGTGCTGGCCGGAAAGCTCGCGCCTTACCTCGGCGACCGCGGCGCGGTCGGTCAGCTCGGCGGCGATGCCCCAGGCCCGGCCGCCTCGGCTCTTCAGCTCGGCGACGGTGTCATCGACACGGTCTTTCGACAGTCCGACGATCACCGCACTGCCGCCGTGGTCGACGACGTCGAGCGCGACCTGCCGGCCCATGCCGGCGCTGCCGCCAACAACAATGACCTTCTTGTCCTCAAAATGCATGTTCGGGGTTCCTTCCTGGCTCTCCTTGACGGCTCCGGCTGGGCCGCCGGTCTTTTGCATCCGGTACCAGACACGCGATGCTGCGAACCGTGACGCCGCACCAGCGGACGCAATCCCGCTCCGATTTCTCGTATCGAGGCTCCGGCCAGGGCGGGTGAGCTGTCATCACCCCGACGCTGCATTCACCCGGGTGGACGGGCCGCCCTGGCGCCCCTAGAGATTGATGGCCGTCCCGGTCAAGGCATGAAAGCACTCCTGTAGCCCTTCGCCAATTGTGGGATGTGTGTGGACGTTTCGTGCCAGCTCGGTGGCGGTGAGGTCCCACAGCTGCGCCAGCGTCAACTCCGGGAGGAGTTCGCTGACTTCACTGCCCACCAGATGCGCTCCCAGGAGCTCGCCGTGCGCATCGTCGGCAATGATCTTGATGAAGCCGCCGCGTTCGCCCAGCCCGTGGGCTTTGGCGCTGGCCTGCATGGGAAACGTAGCGACCCGAACGCGGTGACCAGCGGCGCGGGCTTGCTGTTCGGTGCATCCGAAGCTGGCGACTTGCGGCTGGCAGAACGTCACTCGCGGCATCATCCGGTAGTCCAGCGGCATGGTCTCGACGCCGGCGATGGTCTCGGCGGCGATCACGCCTTGCGCGGAAGCAACGTGGGCCAGTTGCACTTTCGCGGTGACATCACCGACGGCATAGATATGCGGCGCCGATGTTCGCATGTAGTCGTCGATATCGATAGCACCACCGGCAGTAAGACGCACGCCGGCGGCGTCGAGACCGATTCCCTCGACGTTGGGACGGAATCCAACGCAGATGAAGGCCCGCGTAGCCTGCACGCGGGCGGATTCTCCGTCATCGCCGGTGTAGCTGACGACAACGTGTTCACCGTGGTCGATGACTTTGTCCACCCGGGTGGAGGTGTGAATCGCGATCCCGCGGCGGAGGTAGTGGCGCTGAAGTTCTCGTGAAACATCGGCATCTTCGTTGGGAAGGACACGGTCGGCGAATTCCAAGATCTCGACGCGTACGCCGTAACTGTGCAGGATATAGGCGAATTCCATCCCGATGCCACCGCCGCCGATGATCACGATCGACTCGGGCAGATCGTCGCTGAGAATCTGCTGTTCGTAGGTGACGACGTTGTCGCTCAAGGCAACCCCGGGCAGCATGCGCACGCGCGCTCCGGTGGCGATGACGGCGTGATCGAAGGTCACCGATCTGGTGCCGCCCTCACTTAGGTCTATGTGAAGGCCGTGGCGACCGATGAAACGGCCACGTCCGTCGATCTCGGCGATGTTGTTCTTGCGCATCAGGAAGTGCACACCGCGCACCCGGGCCCCGGCGACTTCCCGGCTGCGTGACACGGCACGGGCGTAGTCGAGACTAACGTCGCCGGAGATGCCGAATGTGGCGGACTGGTGGGTGACGATGGAAGCGATTTCCGCATTGCGCAGCAGCGCCTTCGAGGGAACACAGCCAGTGTTGAGGCACACCCCGCCCCAATAGCGTTCTTCAACTATCCCGACCGTCATGCCCGCCTGGGCGGCGCGGATAGCCGCCACGTATCCGCCGGAACCGGCGCCCAAGACGAGAAGGTCGTAGTGGTCGCCGGCCCGCGGGATCATCTGGGCTCCTGTTCTGCCGCGCGGCCTGATGCTCCGGCGATCAGGGGGCGGCCGTTGACAACGGCAGTCGTCGCGCTGGGCGTTAGCGTAATTTGGGGCCGCCTGCCTGTTCGCGGGTCGCGTCGATGGCGTCGACGAGCAGCCACAGCGCTAAGCCGATGAGCGCGATGTCCTTCATCAAGAATTCCCCGTCGGCTGACAGGACGGGAAAGCCACCAGCAGACGCCTCACCGACACCGGGCGTGGTGACCATGAAGCTCAGCGTGATCACGAAGAACAGCGAGGCGAATATCCCGCCCACCACGGAAGCTTTCGGGGACCAGGGTTTGACGGCCAGCAATGCTGCAGTAATCAGTTCTACCGATCCGTTCAATCGACCAAAGGCGTCGATGGACATGAGTTCGTAGACCCAACTCAGGAAAGGGCTATGGGCCACCCAATGCGAAATACCCTGGGATTCATAGTGAGTGAATTTCATAGCGCCGAACCAGGCAAGGACGACGACCAGACCATAGCGCGCGACGAGTGGCGCGATGACGGTCGTCCGGGACTTTTGCCGCCAAGCACTCACCACGGCAGTGGCCTCATTCTGTGACATGTGATCTCCGTTCGGTGTGTCACGCTTACCGCGTCGTAGCCGCCAGGCACCTATCGCGTTCGTCGGCGACGAAGTTGGCTACTTAATGCTTGGGGCGGCTCGGTTCAGCGACCACTATCTCTGCGCAGGGGGTGAGTTGTCCTCATCCCCGCGGTCAATCCACCCGGGTGAGAGGAGGATAAGCCGATACGCGGACTAAGGTGCTGCTCCCGCAGCCTGCACCCCAATTCGCTTGGCTGAGTGTGTCTCAATGCGGTAATTGCCAGCCGACACGACGGACGCGGACCGCAAGCTGCAACTGGCAAACCGCCGACGCTCGCCACCACGGCCTGATCCATCCATGCTTTGGTTCGCGGTAGCGCATTACTCACCCGGGTGAATACCGGGTTGGGGTGGTGACGGCTCAACCTGGTTGGCTGCAGTATCGGTACGACCAGAACCGGGCGCGATTGTCGGCCCGTTCCGGGGCGCCGCGGGGTCAGGGCGTTACGCACCGCTCGGTGAGAAAGACTACGGTGCGGCTGGAGCCGTCGGGAGAACTAGGAAGGGACCCGCGGATGCATTTTGTGCATAAGAAGGTCGTTGTTCTCAGCGGTAGTGCCGGCATCGGTCGGCGGTCGCGAAGGGCGCCGTGGATCACGGTGATATGTCCGCAGTATGCGTTAATCACGATCCCAGGAGATGACATTGGTCGATCACCGTCACGTCGAATGGGACCCTGACACCCGACGCATCCTAACGGCCCGCCTCCAGCTGCGCCCATGGCAACTCGACGACGATTTTGCCGCCTACCGCATATACGGAGCGCCGGAGGTTTCGCGTTGGCTGTGTCCGGCGCTGCCGTTGATCACCGACCGCGCACACATGCGCCAGCTGTTGCGCGAATGGATCCGGCAGAGCGATAAATCAGGCCTGCCCATGGGCCGGTGGGCGATCACCGATAGAGACTCCGGCGATCTGATCGGGGGAGTGGCACTGCTTCCGCTTCCACCCGGCCGCACCGATCTCGAGATCGGATGGCAGGTTGCACCGAGCCTGTGGGGTCACGGCTACGGTGCGGAAGCCGGTCATGCGGTGGCCCATCAAGCATTCACAAATATCGGTGTCAACGAGGTTTTCGCAGTCGTGCGGCCAGGCAATCATCGCGGAGTGGCTACGGCTCGTCGAGTGGGCATGGAATGGGTCGGTGAGACAGACAAGTACTACAGCCTGACCCTTGAGATCTACCGCCTTAACAAAGCAGACCTCGATCTGCCAGAGCCGGCCTGTGCACCGGCTCCGGAATCGGCCTAGCCCCTAGCATGACAGAGTTGTACCAGCCTGCTAACCGAAACGCTCATGAGGCAGCATCATCGGCGCGTGAGCGTTGTTGCCAGCTCGAGTGCCTCAAGATCGGCCTCGCTTTCCGGCAGCAGCTCGGGACCTGCCGTTCAAGTTTGGCGGCTTAGCCGCTCAGTACCCGGTAGAAGGTGGTCTGGCCCTGGCCGTCCTCGGCGAACTGGGCCAACGCTTCAACGCTGAGCGCGAAATGATCGGTTTGGACGTGAAGGTCGACACCATGTTGGTTGCGGAACCGCTGGTAAAGCGTGAAATGCCCAGGCCGATCGCGGTCTTCGTGGAGCCGAAAAGTGCTAACGGCTCCTTCGGACAGCGACTGAGGGATCAAGTCGACAAATGCGCGCCTCAGGTCATCTCTTCTGCCTGGCAAAGCCGTGGCCTCGGTGATCAGCACTACCTCTTCATCTGGGCCGTACATCGTTGACGCTCCTTCACCGTCTGCTCCAAGGCTTTGTGCATCCACGCTATCGACGTGACTAGCTGGCTTGCACCGTCATTCGTGCACCACGACGGCGCAAGATGGCCGGCGGCCGATGAATGACGTTCGCGGCGAGTTTCCGCACGTCCATTCTGGATATCAGAACTCGCGTCGACAAGCACTTGGCCTGCCGCCGACGCGGCAGCGGAAACCCTTAAACGGGCATTGCACTTTCGCTTTAGTCGTCATCGGCCGATAGCCGCCCGAGCCAGCGCTCATCGGCCGCCGGATGACCGCCTCGGCGCTCAGATTCGGCCGCTTCGCTTGGGGTTTTGTCAATTGTCCTGGCCGCGCCGCTGAGCGGCGAGTCGGACAGCAAGTCGCGCAGCTGTTTTCGTCCGCGTTTGAGCCTCGAACCCACGGTTCCTTGCCGGGTGTCCGTCATGGCGGCGATCTCCTTATAGGAGTAACCGGCAATGTCGGCGAAATACACTGCGACGCGAAACTGCTCAGGCAAGACCATCATTGCCGCCTTGAGACACGGGTCTGCAAGCATCTCGAGCGCCTGGTCTTCGGCCGACCGTAGGTCCGCAGGCGTACGTGGGGCACTGGCCGCCAGCTGTCGGTCGGTGATCTCAGCGGTCAGATGTTGCGCGGGACGGCGCTTCTGCCTCCGATAACTGCTGATATAGGTGTTGATCATGATGCGCCGCAGCCATGCATTGAGATTCGTTCCTGGCTCGAACGCCCGGCGACCGGCATAAGCATTGAGCACAGTTTCCTGCACCAAGTCCTCGGCGTCCGTTCGATTGGAAGTAATCCTGAGCGCTTGCCGATAGAGAGGCTCAAGGAGCCGGATGACAGCGGTTCCAAACTGAGCGCTCAACGGGCCGTCCGGCAACTCTGCACACTCCGTGCGCACGCGATACACGCTACGTCCCGGCCGTAGCGAAAAGCATTGTTGCGCGACGAGGCTGGGTACGGCTTGGCGGAGCTAAGGCGGCCGAATGCGAGAAAGGGCCTCGGCCGTCCACGACCGGCCAGTCTCTCGAGAACCAGAAGGACCAAGGGAGTGAGCGTCTGGATGCAGTGGGGCTCGTCATCGCATCCTCTTTCCGCCGCTGTACGTGTGCGGCCAATTGCGTACTGACGAATCCTGCTCTCGATTCACGGGCCCCGTTCAAGCGCGGTCCTTCAAGGGCCGATCCCGGCGTGATGCAGCCATGACCGCGAGTACGGTACATCGGTCGCCTCCACAGCGCCTCCGCGTGCTAATTCGATGCCAGCATCCACCGCTGCGGGGTGGGTGGTCATCACCCGCTGAGGCATTTCATCCGGATGAGCGCGCGCGCCTCCTGATACCTCAAGTTGGCCGTCAATGCTGTGGCTCGCTGCGGTAGTAGTGCACCTCTTCCACGGCTTCGCTGCGCGAGCTGACTTTGGAAATACCGGAATGGAGACCGGAACGCATCACACGAGTGTTATCACCCGGGTGAATCGTGCTGCGGGGTGGTGACAGATGGATCAGGGTCGGGCGATGCTCGTGCGGAAGATCTCTCACAGCTGGCTACAAGGCCGCGGTCAATGGCGTCGTGGTCGTGAAGGAGCATTACGGCGTCGTGCGATCGATCCCCGACCCTCATGTGGATGAGTACCAAAAGCAGGAGAAAGAGATATGAATGCGGTCCCGCTTTGCCGTCAAGCGGAGAAGGCGGAACCGAACACCTCGGTCGTGATCGTCGGCAGTGGGTTCGCCGCCTTCGAGTGCGCACGCGGACTGGTCCGACGGCTAGCCAGGGCCCGCGCCTCGGAGGTGAGGGTGACCATTGTTTCGCCGGTCGATTACCTGCTGTACTCACCGTTGCTGGCTGATGTGGCCGGTGGGTTGGTCGACCCTCGGTTTGTCTGTATTCCGTTGGCGGGAACACTCAAAGGTGTTCGTGTGGTGCGCGGCCGGGTCGACAGCGTCGATGTCGATCGGCATCTGCTCTCCTTCACCGATCTGGAGGGCCAAGCACGGACCCTGTCGTGGGATCGACTGGTCTTAACACCAGGCTCGGTGACCCGACAGTTCGGTACACCCGGTGTGGCCACTCACGGGCACGGGCTGAAGTCGACAGCCGACGCGCTGTATCTGCGTGATCGTGTGCTCGAACAATTGGAATTGGCTCTCGTCGACGAAGACGTGGCGCGCGCGGCCGCCCGGCGCACCATTGTCGTTGTCGGTGCGTCGTATTCCGGTTCCGAATTGGCAGCTCAGCTGCGCGCCCTCGCCGACGCAGCGGCGAAGCAGATGGGCTTCGATCGGGCGTCGGTCCAGGTTGTGCTGCTGGACTTGGCGGACCGTGTCATGCCCGAGCTTGGCCAGAAGCTCAGTGGCGCGGCGATGCGGGTGCTGCGCTCTCGCGGAATCGATGTGCGGCTGGGGACGACCACCAAGGAGGTTTACGCTGATCACGTTGTGCTCAGCGATGATTCGCGTATTGGCACCTACACGGTAGCGTGGGTGGCAGGCGTGAGTCCGTCGCCGCTGATCGCCACGCTGGGCTTAGCAACCGACCGGGGCCGGCTGAAGGTGCAGACCGACTTGCAGGTACCGGGTCACCCCGACGTGTTTGCGGCGGGCGACGCCGCCGCCGTGCCGGATCTGACCCAGCCGGGCAAGATCGCCGCGGCGAGCGCCCAGCACGCGACCCGACAAGGCAAGACGTTGGCCCGCAACGTCGCCGCGAGTCTAGGGTACGGCCGCCGCAAGGAATACCGCCATAACGACAAGGGTTTGGTCGTTGACTTGGGTCCGCGCTATGCCGTCGCCAATCCGCTAGGTGTGCACCTGTCGGGCTATCCGGCAAAGGTTGTCGCCCGCGCCTACCATCTCTACGCGATTCCCCGGCTCGTTAACCGCTGGGCGGTCGCACTCGCCTATCTTACGGACGTCTTCTTCCCCCGCACGGTGTTGTCAATGGGACTGGTTGGTGGTGCCGAGGACCGATTCGCGGCCAGCGAAGTAATCCAGCTACCAAAAGCCGCAGGCACAGAATGAGATTCGAGGACCGCTCAGGACGCATCAGCCTCGACGTTGCATCGCCTCACTGCAGGCGCAATGAGGACCGTGTCCTGTGTTCGTTGATGGTTGAGCCGCCACGGCGGGGAGGCTGCGGGCAGATCCGCCTCTGCGGCCTGGTTCGGGATGATCGCCACCACGAAACGGAGCACCAATGAGTGTCGTCAACAAAGGCTTTCACGGGCGCCGCGCTGAGCCGGCCCGTGAGCTGCCGCCCGGGCAACATCTGACCGCGGACTTCCCCGTCCTGCAAGCAGGGCCGACTCCGCGGATCGATCTCGATGACTGGCGATTCACGATTCGCAACGAGCTCGGTGCCGAATACTCGTGGACGTGGGCTCAGCTCAAGGTTTTCCCCAGCGAGCGGCTCAGGGTGGACATCCACTGCGTGACCACGTGGTCCAAGCTGGATACCGAGTGGGAAGGCGTCTCTGTGGACACGCTCTTCGAATCAGTCGACACCACTGCCGGATTCGCGCTGGTCGGTTCCTACGGCGGCTACACCACTAATCTCCCATTGGGCGATCTTCTCGGGGGGAAGGCTTGGATTGTCTACGCGTATCAGGGTGCACCGCTGAGCGCGGTGCACGGCGGCCCGGCCCGGCTACTGGTGCCTCACCTGTATTTCTGGAAGTCGGCGAAGTGGGTGAAATCCATTGAACTGCGCGACAGTGACACACCGGGGTTCTGGGAGCGGTTCGGCTACCATAACTACGGGGACCCGTGGCGAGAGCAACGCTACGCCGGGGATTAACGACGTCTGTGGACGTCCACCTGGAATCGAAGTTGCGCTGGCGGGTCGCGCGTGTGGTGCACTCCCAACCCGAGACCGAGTCGGCGCAAACGATCGCGTTGACCGTGCCGGGTTGGGGCGGGCACTTGGCCGGCCAGCACATTGATCTCAAGCTGACCGCTGAAGATGGGTACAGCGCCCAACGCAGCTATTCGCTGAGCAGACCACCCGACGGTGAGCGCATCGAGCTCACTGTGCAGCAGATCCCGGACGGGGAAGTCTCGCCCTACCTCGCCGGACTTCCCGTCGGTGAAGAGGTCGAAATTCGAGGACCCATCGGCGGCTGGTTCGTCTGGAGGCCTGGCGACGAGGCTCGGCTTCTGCTCGTGGGCGGCGGATCGGGAATCGTGCCGTTGATGGCCATGCTGCGACAGCGGGTAGCGGCGGGTGGCGCCGCGTTTCGGCTGGTCTATTCGGTGCGTAGTCCCAACGATGTGTACTACGCCCAGGAGTTGGCCCAGCTCGGGCGCGAATGCGACTGGCTGCAGATTGCGCTCGTCTACACCCGTGTGGCCCCGCCGCAGACGGCCCGGCCGCTTGGCCGGGTCCGTGGCGCTGACCTCGCGCTGATGGCGTGGGCGCCCGCCGACGGTGCACACATCTATGTTTGCGGTCCAACGGGATTCGTGGAATCAGTGACCGCGACGCTGATCGAGCAGGGGCATCAGCCGTCTGCCATTCGGACCGAGCGGTTCGGGCCGAGCCGTCAATCAAGGAACGAGAAGTGATGACCGAACCAACGCACGCCGACGGTAACGCGGTCGCCGGCGCCTTCGCGGAAGTGCTGGGCTTCGATGTGACTACCACGGCGTTGACTTGCGGAAAGTGCGGTTGTGCCAACGCGTTCGCCGAGTGTCACGTCTATCACCGCGCTCCGGGTATCGTGGTGCGCTGCCCGCTCTGCGGAAACGCCCTGGCCCGGCTGGTGCGAACGCCCACCGATGTGTGGCTCGACTTCCGCGGTGCCCAGTCCTGGCGTGTCCCGATCCCGGCGGGTTGATGGAGTCCCTCGACGCACTCGCCGGTCGCATGCGCACCGCCGACATCAATGGCTGCACCGATGCGTCATTGGACGGTGGGACAAAGTCGGCGGGGTGACGTCCCCGAACTCGAACACTACGAGCGCTCATGACGAATCGGCATCGCAGATCGATCTTCTCGACGATTTCCGCCCGGGTGAATTGCCCAGCGGGTTGATGACATCTCACCCCCTGCGCGCCGATAGTGGTCGTTGATCTGAGCTGCGGGCCCCTGGACCGGCCGTGCTGATCGGATAAGCAGATCAATCGCAACAACCCGTTGCCGCAACGATCAATGACGAGAGGAAGCCGTGGCATGGCCAAACCCGAGTTCTTCGACACCCCCGGATACGGCGAGATCGCCCGTACCCGCAACCATTACCGCCAGGCTCTACGCATCGGCGATCGCATCGAGATCTCCGGCCAGGGGGGCTGGGACGCGGATTTCACGTTGTCGGCCACATCGTTGGAGGAGGAGATCGTCACTGCATGCGACAACGTCGAAAACACCCTCGCGCAGGCCGGCGCCAGCTGGCGCGACGTCGTGAACATTCACTCCTACCACGTCCCAACGGCCGATGAATCCATTGGTGATGAACATATGTCGGTGATGGTGGATCAGCTCCGCAAGCGGTTCGGCGAACGTCTGCCGTTGTGGACGGCGGTGGGCGTTGAGGCGCTCGCGCTGCCCAACCAGCGCATCGAGATCGAGGTCGTCGCCATCGCCGGCTCCGGCGGCAAGTAGGCACCATATCGCTAAGCGTCGCTCCCAGGCACCGAAGCCACTGGACGCCGTGAAACGATTCACCTTTGAACGGAGGCGGGCGTGGACCGACTGTTTCATGCCCTGATCGGTGACCCGCTCGGCTCCCTGGATGCCGCAATCAAAGCCTCGGCGTTATTCCTCACGGCCGCGATCCTGTTTCGGTTCATGGAGCGCCGCACCCTCGCCGAATTTGCGCCATTCGATTGGATTGCAGCGGTGGCGGCCGGAGCCATCGTCGGTCGGGGTGCTACCGCCAGCGATAGCTCGTGGCTGACCGCAACCTCGGCGCTTATCAGCCTTCTTGTCGCCCACGCAGTACTCGCGAGATTGCGCTTCATCCCGGTGATTCGGCGGTTAATCGATCCGCCGCTCAAAGTGCTGATCCGCGACGGCCACGTCGACCGACGAAACTTGCGCCGATGCGGACTAACCACTGCCGATCTCCAGGCTGTACTACGACAGCACGGACACGAAAGCTCCGAACGTATCCACCTAGCGATCTTCGAAGCCAAAGGCGCAATCTCGATTTTGTTGACGGACGGGAAGGGGCCGTCGGCTGCGTGCGCACGTTGCGGGCCAGCTCGGCGGCGGCCAGGCCCCAGAGTTGGGCCGCGGTGAGCTTGCCTGGGCCTGCCGCATCGGGTGGGCGGCGCACGCGTTCGTTGTGCAGATGGCCGAGCCGGTCGTCACTGTTGGTGCGCCGCCGGGCGGGGCGCCCCACCACATACCGCCAGCAGTGCGTTCTCGACTAGCTCAGATAGAGCCGGGTGGATCCAATATTGACTACGGGCCACATCTTGGGCGGTTAAGCCGAAGCGCATCGCTTGGATTAGGGGTTGGATTAGTAGTGACGCCTGCTGGCCCATGATATGGGCACCGAGGATCAGCCCGGTGTCACCATCGACGATGATTTTGGCGAAGCCCGTGGTGTCTTCCATCGCCCATCCGTAGGCGACGTCTGCGTAATCGTAAACCGTCGACTTGACGTTGTAACCTTCTGCGTAGGCCTGGATTTCGGTGAGGCCGACCATCGCGATCTGCGGGTCGGTGAACACCGCCGACGGCACATATCGATGGTCGGCGCGCATCAGCGCATCGGTGTCATCCCAATCCGCGAGCAGGTTGTTTTTGACCACGCGGGCCTCGTGGTTGGCGACGTGCTTGAGCTGGTAGGGCGAACTCACATCGCCCAATGCATATATGCCACGCGCGGTTGTCCGTTGATATTCGTCCACCGTCACCCGTCCGTCGATCACCTCGACCCCAGCTAATTCTGCATTGAGCAGGTCCCCATTGGGAATGCGGCCGGTCGATACCAGCAGAGTGTCCGCGCAAAGCCGTGAACCGTCGTCAAGATATAGGGTGATCCCGGCGTCGTCTTGGATGCCGCCGACTACGGTGCGGTGGCTGCGGATGTTCCATTTCTTGCCGGCGAGATCGGTAAAGCGTTCGCACAAGGTGTCATCGCATTGGCTGAGTAGCGTCCCGCCACGGATGACCAGCGTGACTTCAGAGCCCAATCCCGAGAAGATATGGGCAAATTCCGTTGCGGTGAAACCGCCACCCACAATCACTAGATGTTCGGGCAGCTCCGCGCTGCGCATGATGGTGTTGCTGGTGTGATATCGCACCCCGCACCTTGCGATCGCGTCTGGCACGGTGGCACGTGCGCCCGCAGCGATGACCACCTGGTCGGCGGTGAATTCGTCTCCGTCATCGGTGCGCAAGTGATAGCGCCCGGTTTTGGTGGGTGGAGCGAACCTGGTATGGCTCGTGAACATTTTTATGTTGGGCGCGGAACGCCGATATTGCTCGCCGCTGATCGCCAGTGGGTCGATGCGGCTGAATATTCGCGAGACGACGTCGTTCCAGCGGACGGCATCGACATGCGCGTCGACACCGAATCGTGGTGATTCTCTGGCGAATGCGCTATGTCGGCGGCATAGGCGAACATCTTTGTCGGGATGCAGCCGACGTTGATGCAGGTGCCACCGAACGCGCCCCGCTCGCAGATCGCGATGCGCTTGCCAGCGTAGCGCTCATCGAGGATGGTGTTGCCAGATCCGGTGCCGATGATGGCGACGTCGAAATGATCCATAGTCAAAGCCTCGGTAACATCGTTGGGGTGTCGTTTCGATGCGCCGCGTCGTGATCGGCGCGAGGGCAAAATCAGCTATTCTTAGTCTGCCGCAACGTTTTCCAAGACCACCGCTACCGCCTGCCCCGAGCCGATACAAACCCCAATCACACCGTAACGCGCAGCTTTCTCGCTCAATTCGACCGCCAGCGTCAACAAATAGCGAGTACCGGTAGCCCCGAAGGGGTGTCCGATCGCGACCGCGCCGCCATTGGGTGTCAGCTTGTTATCGGGAACCACGAAACCGCCTAGCTGGTTCGGCAACTCGCGCAGCACGCCGAGCGCCTGGGCGCTGAACGCCTCGTGGACCTCCCACACGTCGATCTGCTCAGGAACGAGCCCGGCCCGGCGGATCGCGGCCGGGATCGCCCATGCGGGAGCCACGCCCATAATGAGCGGGTCGATGCCATAGACCGCACTCGATACCACTCGGGCTAACGGTGGGACACCGAGTTCGCTGGCTCGCTTCCCGGAAGCGATGACCACGGCACTGGCACCATCACTTAACGGCGAGGAGTTGCCTGCAGTCATTTGCGTGGTGCCGGGCTGGGCCGGTAACGCCGCGAGCGCCTCAGCGGTGCTGTCATCGCGGATGAACTCATCATGCTCCGCCAGTCGGGCGGGTGTCGTTTTTGTCGCCGGGATCGGCACCGGCATAATCTCTTTGGCCAGCCGGCCTCGATCACGGGCGGCCTTGGCATGTCGCTGGGAGCGCAGTGCGAAGGCGTCGATCTCCTCGCGGTTCAGCGCGTAGCGGTCGGCGACATTTTGCGCGGTCTCGATCATGCTGATGTAGGCGTTGCGGGCCAGCAATACCGCGTTGGGCGGTCCTCCCGCACCGCTCCACATGGTGTCGAGCATGACGACCGGACCTCGGGGACTAAACGCGGCCTCGCCCTTCATCAACGCCCACCCCGATCGAGACATCGACTCGACTCCACAGGCGATACCCAGGCCGAGGTCGCCGGCCTTGATCGCGTGGGTGATGGTCACCGCCGCGCTAAGTGATGACCCGCAAAATCGGTTCACGGTGGACCCGGCGGCGGTGTCAGGAAATCCCGCAGCCAACGCCGCCCACCGGGCGACGTCGCCCATCCCCTCGTGAGCGGGGTTCACACAACCCGCCACAATGTCCTCCACGGCATCGAGCGGCACCCCCAGCCGCTCACAGGCGCCCTTCATCGTCCTTCCCAACAGGTCATCGGCACGAATCCCCGACAGCGTGCCACCATAGCGGGTGAACGGTGTTCGCACGCCCCCCAAAACATAAGCCTCAGTCATCGCCGTCCTTGTTGACTGCATCGGGTCGGAAGGGTCTCGTGTGGCTGAAGTGGGCGATCGCGCCTCCTCACCTGGCCGCACTTTCCCGGAGAGGTTTCGAGGCGATTCTGGCGCGAACCCACCTAAACCGCCTTGAACTGCTGTAGCCGAATGACGTCAAGCATGATGCGGAGTTGCGGCTCCTCTGGGTTGCCTGCGTAGCCATTCAGCCAGCCCGCCAGCTGTGAGAGGATCGATACCGGCAACGCGATCGGGTTTGACAGCAGCGCGGTGAGGATGCGCTTGATCACGAGATAGCCTTCTCCGCACCCCAATTCGACGAAGATAACCGTTCGCTCATAGCCGGTCAGACTCGAGTTCACCGCATCGACCAGTAGCCAGGCCATGTCTTCATCGGACATCATCGACGAGGAAATCGTCGGACGCGATTGCGCGACCGGAACGCAACTCGCCGGGCTAAAAGTCGTCGACGACGCGCACCGCGCCAGGGCGCGTCTCATAGCAGAAACCACCCAGCGCCATGACCTTTGGCCTCCAAGCGTGTATGCATGTCGTGGTTTCCTTCCCGGGCTCCCTGGCGGCGGCTGGGCCACTCGTCTTGGTTTTGCGTTCCGTCTAGTCGGCACGTAGCGCGGGGCTAGGCTGCACCCTGCTTTCTCATGAACCCGGCGACATCTGCTCTTCGATGAGGGTGCCCGCGCGCGGGGTGAATCGTCATCACCCCAACCGTCTGCTCGCCCGGGTGATTAGCGCGCGGCGTTCCGAGATGGTCCTCACGCTGCCCCGATGCCGGTGCGGCAAGCGCCTCGCCACGGACGTAAGGTGGCCACGACGCCACGACCGACGCCCAGGAAAACATGACTTCTGCGGGCGGGAGCTGCCAAGGTCCAGTGGTGTAGCCGGATCTACTCGCCCCGGCGCATCTCAACCTCGATGACACGACGCGCGGCACCTGCAAGGTGCGAGCTGTGGCGGTCGTGTATGGCGGCGATCACGGTGGCGTGGGGCAGCTCCTGTCGTATCAGCCCAAGCATCCGTTGAGCGGTGCATGCGTCGAGACCCTCGGTCGGTTCGTCGAGCAGTAGCAGGCGGGGTCGCGCAACCACGGCGCGTAGGATCGCGAGGCGGCGCGCCTCGCCGCCGGACACGGCACGACCACCCTCGCCTAGCGCGGTGTCGGGCGTAAGCGCGCCGAGACCCGCGTCGTCGAGCAGTCGGCGGATCGCGGCGTCGTCCAGGTCGCTGTCGCCGAGTCTGAGGTTTTCTGCGACGGTTCCGCAGAACAGCGGCTCGTCGGCTGCGACCAGGACGACCGCGCGAACAGGCAGCTCGCATGCTGGCCGACCGTCGAGCAAGACGTCGCCAGTACGGTCCGAGATACGCCGAAGCAGAGTGCTTTTCCCTGAACCGGAACGACCTTGCAAGATAATGGTCTCGCCCGGTTGCGCCGATATGCCGGTGGCCGACATCTCGACGCGCACCCCCGCCGTCACGGCATCAGAAGGTGACGGCCGGTGGTCAACCTTCGCTGGTGCAGCCCGGGCGAGTCTGGTTGCCGCACTGGCCGATCCGGTCAGCTGCCGCAACTGGCGGTGCGTGTCTGCGAACAGATCCACCGTGGCGATGGACATCAACAAAATTAGCGTGGCTCTCGGCAGCGAAATTCCTGGCGTTGTCAGCACAGAAGCCGCGATGCCGAGTGTCGTCACCGCTTGGGCAATCGAGATGGCTGCCGCCGCCCAGCGGTCGAATCGATCAGCCATACAGCGCTTTACGGCCGCAGACGCGATCGAGACTGCGATGGTGCTGCGCACTTCGGCAATGGCGCCGAGGGCGACCAGTTCGTTGGCCGCTGCCGATGCCGCGATCAGCTGCGCTCGGGCCGCGCCGCGACTGCGGACAACCTCGGCGGCGAGGCGGCGTTGCCGCCGACCTGCGTGTGTTTCCGTGGCGACGATCGCCGCGGTTCCCGCCGCGAGGAGGGTACCAGCGAATGGACTGATCGCCGACAGGACGGTCGTGCTGACCGCTACCGTCACCACGTTCGCCGAAAGCGGCAGCACGGCTGCGGGCAATGCGTCGACCACCGCGTCACCGTCGGCCATTACCCGGTCGAGGATCTCACCGGATGCGAACCGCCGCTGCGCGGCGACCGGGAGCGCCGCGAGGTCGACGAAGACTTTGCGGCGCAACCGAATCAGCCACTCCAGACTGATCGAGTGAGCGCTGAGCCGCTCGCCGTAGCGGGCCAGGATCCGGGCAAGCGCGAATGTACGCACACCGCCGCTGGGCGCATAGACCGAGAACGCAGTTGTCGAACCGGCGATTGCACAGCTCGCAATCAATCCTCCCGACAACCCGAGCAAGCCGATTGTCGCGCCGGCGGCGATCAGCGACATTGTCGTCGTGGCTGCGATGCGGGCGAGGGTTTTACCGCCGAGCAGGCCCAGGTAGCCCCACAGCGCCGTCACGGCAGTACCGATTGCCATGCGTGGGTCAGCAGCAGTTGCCCATCGACGATCTCCCATTGCTGGTCGGCGATGGCAGCGAGTGCGGGTGAATGAGTGGCGATCAACACGGTGCGGCCGCGGGCCGCCTCGGCCAGCGTGTCGACCAGTGTGGCTTCACTTTCGGCGTCCAGGTGTGCGGTCGGCTCATCGAGTAACCACAAGCCTGCGTCGCGCAGCAAGGCGCGTGCTATGGCCACCCGCTGCGCCTCGCCGGCCGACACCCCCCAACCGCGTTCACCGATCGGGGCGTCCAACCCGGTAGGTAGCCGCGCGAGTAACGTGCCCAGCCCGGCCCGGGCGGCGGCGTCCCACAACGCTGCCGGGGCGGCATCGGCGTTGCCGAGCCGCAGATTGTCTGCCAGTGTCCCGGGCAGGATCACGGTTTGCTGCCCGATCCAGCTCGCCGTTCCCGGCTGGGGACGCCGGCCGTCGATTCGGACCACTCCGGATGCGGGTTGGATCAGCCCGGCTACCACTGCGAGCAGTGTCGATTTACCCGCACCGGAGCGGCCCCGCACCACCACGATGGTCCCGGCCGGGATGACCGCGTCCACGGAATCCAACACCTGTGCAGTCCCATAGCGCACACAGATGTCGGCCAATGTCACTCTTGGCGCCTGAGAAATCACGTTTGCTCTCGAGGGCAGCTGGGGCGGACTCAATTCGCCTAGTGCTTCGACTGCGGCGACCGCTTGTTCCCGAGCATGGTAGGCGGAACCGAGGTCCCGTAGTGGGGCGAAATAGGCCGGCGCCAGCATCAGCACGAACAGGGCCCGTCCGAAAGTCAAAGTGCCCGAACCGGGAATGTGGACGTATCCGAGCAGGGTGAAGCCGCAATAGATCGCGGTGATGGCGACGCCGAGGGTGATCACCAGGTCGAGCACCGCGCCGGCGACCAGTGCGCGGCGCAGCACCGTCATGGTCGCCTTGTTGAGGTGGCGTCCCGCTTCGGTGATCGACTGTTGCTGCGCGGGTATGGCGCCCAGGGTGCTCAGCGTAGGCAGACCACGAAAACGATCCAATAGTCGCGCGGACAGGACACGGATCGCGGCCAATTGGCGTGCCGCCGCGTCGTGGGTCGCCAGCGCGACCATCCGCACGTTGACGGGAATGATCGGCGTTGCGGCGGCCAGCAGCGCCGCCACCGGCCAATGCGCGACCGCAGTGGCGATCAGGATGACCGCGCAGCACCACGGCGCGGCGCGACGGGCCGGGGCGAAATGGGCGTGGTGCTCACCGATCTGCCGAGCTAGCTCGAGCGCGCGGTGGGCCGGCGCCGCCGGGTCCGAGATGCCGGCGCCGAGATCGCGGTCGAGGACCGCGTTGGCGATCACGGAAGCGACGGCCGCGCCACCGGCCTCGGCGTGACGGCGCGCCCACGTGTCGCATGCGACGCGGGCGATCGCGACGCCGAGAAAAAGCGCCGCTCCGGCCCATAACCCACCTCGCCCGTCGCCACGGTATACCGCAGCGACGACGACGCCAACAAAAGTTGCCCACTGCGACACCAAGAGTGCCGACGTCACGGTTTTGGCGAGGCTGGCCCGGTGAAAGTCGGCGTGGCCCGGCGCACCGAGTTGGTGCAGCCGAATGTGTTGGGCCTGCCGGGTTGCGGCCCCGGAGCCGCTACTCGGCATCGGTGTGCCGCAACTCGTCGCGCAACCACACCACGGCTCCGGCACTGACAATCAACACCAGCGCGACGAGGGTTATGGCTTCGCCGGCTGGGCTTTTGGCGAACACCCCGACGCTGACTGCGGCGATCAGCGTCCCGGCAACGATCCACATTAGGTTCGCGGCCCAGCGCAGCGTCGTCGGCCGCTGCTTGGGGTGCCGTCTGGGCCGAGCGGGGCTGTGGGCCGCGGTCGAGGCGACGCGGCGCGATCCGGCCAGGGCCGCCGTGGCCGACGGTTCGCGGTACTTGCCTCGGAAGACCCGATGCGTATACCAGTTGAAATACAGCAGCACCGGAAGACTGAGGATCGACGCGATCATCAGGAAATTCAGTGTGCCCGCCGGCGCCTTGGCTTGATCCACCGTGAGGCCGGGCGGCAGGGCAGTCGGGTAGTACAGCAATGCCAGTGCCACCAAGCCGAACCCTTCGGCCGCTACGATCCCGATGAGCGGACGTTCGTCAGGGCCGCGGCCGAACGCCGACAGCGATGTGGCGAGACCTGCCAGCGCCGCGACCGCGGCGATAACGGCGAGCCCGGTCGCCGCCGTACCCGCCGCACCGACGCGCACCGGCGTCCATGGCGCCAACAGCGTCGCGCAGGCGAGTGTGAGAAGGCCGGTGGCCAGGGTAAGCAGACGACCTAACGACGCAGCCCGGGCCCGCATGTCACCGGTGGTCTTCAGCTGCACGTACGCCGCGCCGGCGGCGCAGTACAGTACAACCGTCGTGACACCCGTCAGTACTGCGTATTTGGTCATGAAATCGAAAGTGCCACCGGAGAACTGGCCATTGGTGAAAGCTATACCGCTGAGCGCGCCGCCGATCGTTACGCCCTGTGCGAACGCCGCAACCAACGATCCCACGCCGAACGCCAAGCCCCACCCTCGGGGGACGCCGACGGTGTTGGACACCCTCTCGATTGCCGCGCCGCGGAACACCAGCGCCAGTAGCATCACGACGATCGGCACGTACAGCGCGGGCAGTGCGGCGCCGTAGGCGGTCGGCAGGCCCCCGAAAAGCGTTACCGCGAGCAGGATCAGCCATGTCTCGTTGCCGTCCCATGCTGTGGCGACCACCTCGATCAGCTGACGGCGGGTCTTGTCATCCCGTTCGGTGAGGGTCAGCATCCCGATGCCGAGGTCGTATCCGTCCAGCACCACATACATGCCCAGGCAGATCACGACCACCACGCAAAACCAAATCGTCGCGGCCATTACGCCTCCCCGGCGGCAACATCGTTGGCGATGGAGGCGGGAGCTGGTGGCTCGATCTCCAGATCGCGCGGGTCAGGACCCCGCCGCACGGTCCGCACCACATAGGTGATCCAGGTGCCGAACAGCGCCAGATACAGGACCAGGAAGGTGAAAAACGAGGCGAGGACTGCATGTGACGCGATAAGGGAGACGCCCTGATCGGTGCGCAGCAGCCCGTATACGACGTAGGGCTGGCGTCCTGTTTCGGCCGTCACCCAACCACCGATGATGGCAACGACACCCAGTGGTGTCAGCCACAGCATCAACCGGTGAAACCAGCGCGCCGCGAACAGCCGCCCACGCAGTCGCAGTACGACACCGGTGACGGCGGCGAACAGCATGACCGTGGCGGCGTAGAACATCACCCGGAATCCCCAGAACACCAACCAGCTATTGGGCTGTCGATCCCGGGGAACCTGGTGTTGGCCGGGCAACGGTGTGTGGCCAGACAGGTCGCCGCTGATTACGCTGCCCATCTTGGGGACGCTGATCTGCACCCGGTTGCGCTGATGTGGCTGGTCAGGGATCACAAGCAGGTTGTAACCGGTGTTGGTCGAGTCCCAATTACCCTCGAACGCAGCGAACTTCGCTAATTGGTGGTGCTCGTCCATGAAGCTCACTTTGTCGCCGTAGAAGAACTGGACAGGGATGAGCAGAGCGAGAACCCCGAGTGCGATGGAAAACGTGCGCCGAGCGAACTGGTCGTGGCGCCTGCGAGTGAGGTAGTAGGCGCCGATCCCGCCAACAAACAGGGCGGCCGAGATGATTACGGCCAACAGCATGTGGGGGAAGCGCAGTGAGAACGAGGGGTTGAAAATGATGGACGACCAGTTGTTGGGCACAAACCGGCCGTGGTCTGTGCGATAACCGTCCGGCGTTTGCATCCAGGAATTGGCGGCCAGGATCCAAAGGGTCGACAACACCGTGCCTAGTGCAACCATGCAGCACGACACCATCATCGTCCGGGGTTTGACTCGCCCGTCGCCATAAAGCATCACGCCGATGAATGCGGCTTCGACGAAGAACGCGCTCACCACCTCCATGCCGATGATCGGCCCCAGGATGGGTCCGGTGGCACTGGCGAAACGCCCCCAGTTCAAACCCAACTCGAATGTGATCACCGTTCCGCTGACCACCCCCAACCCGAAGCCGACGGCGAATATCCTTTTCCAGAAACGAAAGATTTGGAGATAGATAGCCTGACCCGTGCGAAGGTGCGCACCATAAACGACTGCCAAGAACACCGACAACCCGACGGTGATGGCCGGGAACGTCATGTGGAACACGATCGTGAGAACGAACTGCCATCGGGATACATCTAGCAGGGTTGGCGACACAACTCCCACCACCTTGAATCGAGTCCTCTTACCCGACAACATCTCTCGTCCGCGTGGCCGTTGATCGGATAGCCGGCGACGCAGTACCTGTGCGCGAAGGCCGAGGCCGTGACCGGAAACGGGCCAGCCGACACTTCCCGGCGGTCGACATCGCCCAGGCCTTGGTGAGATGGGTGATGATGCTGGCCCCGCGCGGGGTGAGTCGTCACCACCCGCACCACCGGTCCGCCCAGGTGATTCGCGTGAAGCGTTCTCAGACAGAACGATTCGTGACGGGCGGTGTCTGGTGTGGTGTCGCCTCGCCGAGTGCAACGGGTCATGCGACGACCCCGGCCAGGGTTGCATCGACGGCTAGGATCCCCAACACGGTCGGACCCCGGGCCCAGACTATTCGGATCGGTGACATGCGGCCGCCTAGTATCGATTGGGACGGAATCGACCCAGCGGCAGCTGCCTGGTGGCCACTGGTGATTGTGCGGTGAGGCAGACGTCTCCGAAATCGTGATGAAACGTAAAGGTGCACTGTCGGAATCGGTCTGCGACCTGAAACCGCACGGACACCACAAGATGGGTGCGCTCGACGCTACCGGTGGAGCGGATGACCATCCACGGATCACCGCTGAGCGTGTCCAATCGGACGGGGGTCGTGACCATCTCATAACTCCGTTGACCCGAGCCCGAGCCGGAGCCGGATCCGGAGGAGCTGGCGCCGACGATATCGACGCAACATTTGGCGATCAGAAGATCGATTTCCGACAGTGCCTTCGCGATGACCATGATCGACACGCTGCTCGCCCGACTCGCCCCCTTCGGTGCGGTCCTCACGAGTGCGGATGCACCCGTCAATACGACACCCTCAGCCATATCGGATCACGCCCTAGTACCGGCCTTCACCGATTCGGTTGCCACCACTGACAGGGAGTAGCCGGCGACCACAGCTCGTGAGCCTTCATCGGCATGATGTGTCAGCCCATTTGGCCAGCGCCGTCTGTCGGCGGGTTGGGTGTCCGCGTCCGCGAGCAGCCACAGTGCCAAACCGATGAGCGCAATGTCCAAGGTTCGAAGCCTTCGCCGGCCACCAGTCGGCGTGGCGGTGGCCTCATTTTGCGACATGCGGTCTCCCGTTCTGAATGTCTCGCTTCACCGCATGGCCGGTGTCGAACTGGCACTGCCTACGGTGGCGGCCGCAGTTGGTCGAGATGTTGATCCACGCGGTTGTCAGCGACCACTATGTCTACGCTGTGGGCGAGCTGTCGTCATCCGCGCCTGCAATTCACCCGGGTGAGACGGCGACGCGGAAGCGTGCCGTCGATGGCGGGATCCACGCTCGCGGCGGCGTCGACGGCGGATATCGATTAATGCTGCCTGCTCGGGGGTGAATCATCATCACCCCAACCGTCTGCTCGCCAGGTTGATCGACGAGAGGCATTCCCAGACATGATGGTTCGTCACCGACTGGATCCGGTGAGTGACGGCGCCACCTGAGAACTAACCCCGCGTCGACGAAACGGGTCAAACCGGGGCCGCCGTTGACAGTGGGGCGTCGGTAGGCGGATTAGAGCAGGCCGAGTTCGTGCGCCCGGCTGACCGCCGCGCCGCGGTGCTCGACCCCGAGCTTGCGGTACACGGCCCGCTGATGGGTCTTCACCGTATTGAGCGAGACGAATAGCCGCTCACCGATCTCGCGCCTGGATAACCGGGTGGCGAGCAGGCGGAGAACCTCAAGCTCCTTGGGAGTCAGCTCCTCAACGACGACGCACCCCTGGGTGCGCGAGGTCACCGCGACGCCCGCATGGCGCTTGGTCGGCGCGAGGAGCGACGCGGCGGCCCCAGCCCCCGAGCTGCCGCGCGCCAGGGTGTCGGCCTCTTCAAGGATGGCTTTGGCGGCCTGGTGGTCGCCGAGTTGCTCGGAGATCTTCGCCCTGATCGACAGCGCCTTCGCCACTTCGAGGATCGCTCCGCCTTGGCGCGCCGACATGACCGCCATGTCGGCGGGCGCCACCGCTGCATCCACGTCGCCGCGCATACGCAGGACCTCCGCCGTGGCGAGCGACACCATCACGTCCACAAAGTGTTCCGCATCCGCCAGGCCCCGCAAACTGCCGGAAGCGCGGCGGATCTGACGTTCGGCGTCTGCCAGCTGGCCACGCTCCGCCGAGATCAGCGCCAGATAGCCCAACGCGTAGCTGCGGGAGCGGCGATCGCCCACCTTTTCGGCCAGTTCCACGGCCTGGCGGAAGGCTGCTTGCGCCTCCTGGGTGCTGCCCGAAAGGTACAGTGCGGAGCCATAAATGCCGTATGCGATGGGTCGGCCGAGCGGCGCTTCGCCGAGATCGAGGGTGATCGCCCGGCGAGCCGTCTCGAGCGCGCCGGTGACGTCACCCGTCTTGTACGAGTGAACCGCGCGCAAGACGACGGCTTGAGCGCTGATGGCGAGGCGGTCCGGCATGTCGCCGGCCGATCCCGTCTCGGCTGCCTCGATCCACGCAGCGGCATCATCGAGTCGACCAACGCTTAGGGCAATCCAGGCGCGGGCCACGCTCAGCCGCGGGTCCTGGCGAACCGCCTCCTCGGGAAGCAGATCGAGCATCCCGGTTACCGTCGACGTGCCACCCCCGTTGAACTCGTCGACCCAGTCCGCGGCGATCAGATCGGCACTGCGCGCGATGTCACCACCGGCGGCCAGGTGGCGCACCGCCTCGTCGATGAGGCCTTCGGCCTCGAACCAGGCCGCAGCTCGCCGATGCAGATCAGCGACGAGATCCGGCTCGGTGCGGCGCAACTCGGTGCGCAGTAACTCGCCGAACAGGTGGTGATAGCGATACCAGTGACGCGACATGTCAAGCGGCACCACGAACAGATTTTCGCGCTCGATACGCTCCAAAACCGAGGCTGAGCCAGACGTTTGCAGCACCGCGTCGCACAGTGGACCGCTGAGTCGTCCTAACACCGACGTACGCAACAAAAAGCTCCGCAGGTGCGGTGGCTGACCGTCGAGCACCTCAGCCATCAAGTAGTCGACGATATGTCGGTTGTCGCCTGCAAACGTCGCGATGAACGCCGACGCATCGGTACGGCCGGCAAGCGAGAGGGCGGCAAGGTAAAGGCCGGCCGCCCAGCCCTCGGTGCGCCGGTGCAACAGCTGAACATCTGCCTGAGACAAGTCGAGCCCGAGGACATCGTTCAGCAGATAGTCCGCCTCACCGGCCCCGAAACGTAAATCCTCGGTTCGCACCTCGGCAAGATCGCCGCTGGCCCTCAGCCGAGCCAACGGCAACAACGGATCCGATCGGCTGGCCAACACCAGGTGGAGATTCGCTGGCGTCCGGCTGATAACGAATGTCAGCTGCTCGTGAACCGTTCGATTCACCACCAGGTGGTAGTCATCAAGAATTAGCACGATGGGGCGAGCGATCGTGTCCAGATCATTCAGCAGAGTGGGCAGAACGACCTGCACGGGGTCGGCGCCCATCGCTAGCAGTTCGACCGCGCGAATCCCCACCCCGGGACTGATCTGCTGCAGCGCGGCGACCACGTACATCCAAAACCACACCGGGTCGTTGTCGGAGGAATCAAGCGACAGCCAGCTGAACCGCTCGTCGTCGGCAGCACCGAGGGCCCACTGCGCCAACAATGTCGTCTTGCCCCAGCCCGCCGGCGCACTCAGCAGCGTCAACTTGCGACGACGTCCCGCCGACAAGGCGTCGAGCAAGGCGGTCCGGTGAACGAGCTGGCTCCCGATGGCCGGCACATGCAGCTTGGTGGCGAGCAGAACTGCCCTCGCGGCGGCTTCACCAAAGCCGTTGTCGTTAGGGCCATCTGAGACGATCATCGGCAAACCCCCAGAACTCCGCGAATCAATTGAGCCGAGCGTCCGGACGCCAACACTCGGCGTTGACACCTCCTGGGTGGATGCCGGCCTCCCCGATTCACTTTTCGTCTCTGCGGGATCGGGTGGGCTTGTTCTGCGCTGCGATCGCGGCGAACCTATTGAATCAGAGGCGTTGTCGGTGATTACCTCCGGCGCGCGTCCGCTTGGGTTGGCGGACCCACGGCCCGCCAACGGTTCGAGGATTTGCTCGCGAGCCGCGCTCACGCTGTGCACCCCCACGGCGTTCCTCCGCTCACGCATCGATCGATTGGATTGGCCGGCCCATCACAACGCCCGGCGCAGCAAGGTGGCGTCTCGCCATGAGCGCGCGTTCTCGTGCTCATGGTCGTCGGGACACCAACACGTACCCACTGACACCGAAGACCACGGGCAGCATGATCAACATTCCCAACAGAGTGCTCATCATCGTTCTCTCGATCCTCCCGTGTCGTCGCTCTCGGTTGCCGATTCCTGGCTGGATCGGCGGTGGCCGCGACGACTCCGGGCTCAATGACTACGTTGGCAGCGTGGCGCCCCCGCCACCATCGGCCAGCGGATGATGTTTAGGGCCCGGTCGGTGTAGGCCTAGCGACCTTGATATTTGACGGGTTGGTCAATCCGCGCGACGCATGAACTGCGTGAGTTGAGCGCGCGACGTGATGCCGAGCTTGGCAAAGGCGTTGTGCAGATGCGTTTTCACCGTGTGCGGGGAAAGGTGCAGTTGCTGGGCGACGGAGCGGTTGGTCGCGCCGTCGGCGATCAGGTTGACGACTTTGAGTTCGGAGTCGGTGAGGCTGTCCCAACCCGTTTTTGCCCGTGGGTGCGTGACGATGCGCCGTTCTAGCCCCAACCGGCGCAGCGCGCGGCCGACGCGCCGGGCATCGGCTATCGCTTCACACTCGATGTAGGTATCGAATGCCGCGTTCAGCTGGTCGAGTGCCTCAGCGTTGCGCTGCGCGCGACTCAGTTCGGTCCCGGCGTCCTCGGCGGCGCTGGCGTAGAGAAGTGGCCGCGTCGACGAGCGAAGTGAGTCCGCGGCGACCACCAAAGCCTGGGCGTCACGTTCGAGTATCCCGCGGGCGTACCCCGCCACCGCTGATAACAGCGGAACTGCCGGCTGCTCGCGCTCAAGCACCTCGACTGCCTGCAAGACGCGAGCGCGCAAACCGGCATCACCGGCGGCCGATGCCACTCGCGCACCCAAGACCAGCCGGATCAATGCGTGGGGGAAAAGCGGGGTGCCCAAAAGGATTACGTCGCCGAGCCAGCGCATCGCGTCGTGAACGTCGTCGCGCTGCCACGCCGCCCGCGTGAGCACGTACGCCGAGCCTCGCCGGATGCCGGGGGAGCCAGTGGAGTGCGCATCGCGCGCATCATTGGCCATTCTTTGCAACAAATCCCGGTCGTCGGTGTGAGCCGCCACCTCGGCGAGAACCACCGTGCGAAGCACGTCCTGCTCGGTCGCGCCTGTCGGCTGCGGGGGCGGCAGGGACTCCGTCGCGTCGCGCGCGGCCGACAGCCGGCCCGCAGCGAGGTGGACGAGCCCGCTGAAGACGGCCCAGCTGGCCAGCGCCATCTCGTTGCCCTCGCGGCTGGCCTGCTCGATGCCGTCGGCCACCTGGGCGGTCGCGTCGTCCAACCGGCCGACCACCGCGAGCAGGTTCGCGTTGTACATTCCGGCGTAGGCATGGGCTAACGCCGTGTCGTTCGTGTAAGGAAGCTGGCAGAGCCGTTGAAAGCGGTCCAGTGCGTGGGCCGTGTACCCCTCGCCCGCATCGAGCAACGCGATGGTGACGTCGGCCATGATCGTGGCCTCGAGGTCGCCGGTGGCTGCCGCGGCCGCGGCAGCCTCGTCGGCGGCTGCGCGCCGTTTCCCGCCTTCGTCGAAGACCAGGTTGTACGCCAGCCACGCCTGAAGCCGTGCCCGAGTGACGTCGCTGATGCCGCTCAACTCGAGCGCGCGCCGATTTTCCTCCACCCGCCGCTGGTCGGTGTGCTTGGTCTGCACCGGAAGCCGGAGGCGAATCTCGGCCTCGATTTCGGGCGACCCCGCCTCCGCGAGCGCCACGTCGGCCAATTCTTCGGCCTCGCGGTAGCGACTGGCTCGGTTGAGCCACCCCACCGTCTCGCCGACCAGCGATCCGCGCTCCGCGTCGTCGGCCGGTAACAGCTCCAACGCCCGCTTGGTCAGGTCCGCGGCCGCGCTCGCGTCGCCGCGACCCACCGATTGCGCGGCTTGGCGCAATGCGTCGATCGCCTCCCGGTCTCCCGGTTCGGCGCTGCGAGCCAGTTGGGCGGCCACCTCGGCCGGCGCGGCGCCCATCCCCAGCATGACCGACGCGGACTGGCGCTCCATCGCCCGCCGCAACGACTGTGGCAACGACTGCCGGGTCGCCTCGCGCAGCAAGTCGTGCCGAAACCTCAATCGCTCACCGTCTTCGACGAAAAGATCCGCCCGCACCGCCTCCTCCAACGCTGACAGTAACGACGCCGGCGACCGTTCCAGCATCGCGGCCAACAGCTCCACCGAAAACCGGTCCGGCAGCACCGCGGCCACCCGCACCGCCTCCGACGCAGTATCGGAGAGCAGGTCCAGTCGCTGCTGGATGCCGACGGCCAGACGCCGCGGCAGCCCCTGTCCGGTGGCCACCGCCCGCCCGCCGCTGATGTTCAGTCGGTCCTCCTCGCCCAGCCCTCCGACCAGTTCGCTGACCAGAAACGGATTTCCATGCGCCTTCGCGGCCAGATTCAGCAGCGACACATCGGCTTTGGCGCGCACCGCGTCTTGGACCATGTCGGCGACCGCTTCTGGGGTCATTGCTCCCAATCGCAAGACCGTGGCGTTCGCGCGTTGCAGCACCGACAAAGTCTCTTGTGCCGCGGGCCCGCCGGCGCCGGTGCGGGCAGTCAAGACCCATAACACCGCGGCATCCGGCCGCGCGGTGGCCAGCGACCGCAGCGCCAACAGCGTGCCGTTGTCGGCCCAGTGAATGTCCTCGAGCACAATCGCCAGCGGGGTTTGTGCCGCGGCCGCCTGAATCGCGTCGGCCAGGTCGTGCACAACCCAGTAGCGCAGATCGGCCGAGCCGCCTAGCTGCCGCAACGCCTGCGCGTCGCCTACCGGCGGGTCCGCGTTGAGCGTCGCCATGAACAGCGAGAAAAACGGCACCGTCTGCTGGTACTCGAATGCCTCCCCGAACAAGGTGCGTACTTCACGCTTGTCGGCCAGCACCAACACCTCGGTCAGCAACCGACTCTTTCCGATGCCGGGCGGCCCTTCGATGACCAGCACGCCCCCGCGCCCCTGAGCGACCGCCGCGATCAGGGCGTCAATCAGTTTCAGCTCGTCTTCGCGCCCCCGAATCGGCGGAATGACCATCCGCTGACCGCCGACATCGGAAAGGCCAGCTGGAACCTCCATCGGGTGTCCTGTTCACGCTCTACCTACTGCCACTGAAGTGGAGTCATTCTAGCCCGCCGCCGGCAGCCGTTCGATTTGCTGTCGATCAATCAGCGTCGCGGATGAGCTGCGCCAATTGGCCGCGTGACGTGATGCCCAGTTTGGCGAAGGCGTTGTGGAGGTGTGTTTTCACGGTGTTGGGGGAGAGGTGTAGTCGCTGCGCCACGGCGCGGTTGGTCGCCCCTTCGGCGATGAGACGGACGACCTTGAGCTCGGAATCGGTGAGGCTGCCCCAACCCGTTTTTGCCCGGGCGTGCATAACGATGCGGCGCTCCACTCCTAATCGGCGCAACACCCGGCCGACCCGGCGGGCGTCGGCAATCGCCTCGCACGCGACGTAAGTGTCGAATGCCGCGTTCAGGTGGTCGATGGCCTCGAGGTCGCGCTTTGCGCGACTCAGCTCGTCGCCGGCATTCTCGGCGGCGCCGGCGTAGAGAAGAGGCCGCGCCGACGAGTGAAGCAACTCCGCGGCAGCCACCAATGCTGTGGCGTCACGCCCGAGTATGCCGCGGGCATATCCGGCAACCCCTGAAAACAGCGGGACCGCGGGCTGTTCGCACTCCAGCACCTCGGTGGCCTGCAGGACCCGTGCGCGCAAGCCGGCGTCACCGGCGGCCGAGGCTACCCGCGCACTCAAGATCAGCCGATCGAAGGCATAGACCTGCAGTGGTGTTCCGAGTAAGGCGATGTCGCCGCCGAGCCAGCGCACCGCTTCATGGACATCGTCGTCCCGCCAGGCCGCCAGCGCGAGCACATACGCAGCTCCTCGACGGATCGCAGGTGAGCCGGTGGAGTAGGCCTTGTGTGCGTCATTCGCCATCTGCTGCAACAAATTTCGGTCATCAGTGTGCACAGCCACCGAGGCCAAGACCACGATGCGCAGCAGGTCCGGCTCGCTCACGCCTGTCGGCTGTGGCGCCGGCAGGGACTCAGCCGCATCGCGAGCGGCCGACAGCCGGCCCGCAGCGAGGTGAACAATCGCACCAATGACAGTCCACATGCTTAGGACCATCGCGTTGCCTTCTCGGCGGGCCTCCCCTGTGCCGTCGGCAATCCGGCCCGCCGCGTCGTCCAACCGCCCGAACACTGCTAGCAGGATTGCGTAGTACATCGCGGCATAGTGATGCGCCAAGGCCGCATCATTCGTGTAGCCGAGCGAACAAAGCTGTTCGAGGCGGCCTAGAGCGCGGACCCTGTGCCCCTCACCAATGTCGAGCAAAGCGAGAGTGACCTCGGCCATGATTGTGGCCTCGAGATCACCGGTGGCCGCCGCGGCGGCGGCAGCCTCGTCGGCTGCTGTGCGCTGTTGCCCTCTTTTGTCCTGCAACACAAGGTTGTAGGCCAACCACGCTAGATGCCGTGTGCGGGTGAGCTCGCTGATGTCGCCCAACTCGAGCGCTCTGCGATTTTCCTCCGCCCGCCGTTGGGTGCTGTGTTTGGTGTGTGCCGGGAGCCGGAGGCGGATCTCGGCCTCAACTTCGGGCGAAACCGCCTCCGAGAGCGCTACGACGGCCATTTCTTCGGCCTCGCCATGGCGGCCGGCCCGGTTGAGCCACTCCACCGTTTCCGCGACCAGGGATCCGCGCTCAGCATCGTCGGCTGGTAACAGCTCCAACGCGTGCTTGGTCAAGTCCGCGGCCGCGCTCGCGTCGCCGCGGCCAACCGATTGCGCGGCTTGCCGTAGTGCTTGGATCGCCTCTCGATCCCCGGGTTCGGCGCTGCGGGCCAACTGGGTGGCCACCTCGATTGGGGCGGCACCGATACTCAGCATGACCGACGCCGACTGACGTTCCATCGCCCGCCGCAGCGACTGCGGCAATGACTGGCGAGTGGCCTCACGCAACAAGTCGTGCCGAAACCTCAGCTGCTCACCGTCTTCGACGAATAGATCCGCGCGGACCGCCTCCTCCAGCGCCGAGAGCAATGAGACCGGCTGACGGTCCAGCATCGCTGCTAGCAAGCCTGCCGAAAACCGGTCCGGCAGCACTCCGGCCACCCGCACCACCTCCGAAGCACTGTCGGAAAGGAGGTCGAGTCGCTGCTGCATACCTACGCCCAGCCGTCGCGGCAGCATACTTCCGGTGGCGATGACTCGCCCGCCACTTGCGTCCAGTCGATCTTCCTCGGCCAGGCCCTGCACAAGCTCGCTGACCAGGAACGGATTTCCGTGCGCTTTGGCAGCCAGATTCAATAGGGACCCATCCGGCGGCGCCCGCACCGCGTCGCAGATCATCTCGGCGACCGAGTCCGGCGTCATGGCCCGCAATCGCAAAAATGTGGCATTCGCGCGCTGCAGCACCGACAGCGTTTCTTGCACCGCCGGCCCGCCGGCGCCGGTCCGGACGGTAAGCACCCACAGCACCGGGGCGGAGGGCCGTGTAGCGGCCAGCGACCGCAACGCCAGCAAGGTCGCGTTATCGGCCCAGTGGACGTCCTCGAGAACGATCGCCAACGGTTTTCGGGACGCGGTCGCGTGGATGGCGGCTTGCAGGTCACGCACCACCCAGTAGCTGAGATCGGCCGACGTGCCCAGGCGACGTAACGCCTCCACATCACCGACGGGGGGATCCGCGCGCAGGGTCGCCATGAAGAGCGAGAAAAACGGCACCGTCTGCTGGTACTCGAAGGCCTCACCGAATAGCGCCCGAACACCCGCCTTCTCGGCCAGCGCCAGAATCTCGGTCAGCAATCTGCTTTTCCCGATGCCCGGCGGCCCCTCGATGACCAGCACGCCCCCGCGCCCCTGAGCGACCGCTGCGACCAGCTCGCCGATCTGCTTCAACTCGTCCGCCCGCCCCCGAATCGGCGGTATGCGGACCTTCCCCGACGACCTTGCGGTGCTCACGCGAACCTGCGCCCCCCGACGTGATGTAGGCGGGCGGAAGGCCTCTCAGTCGTGTCGTCCACCAGATTCTCGTAACCGCTAGCGCTGGTAGTTAGTGTAGGCGAGTGCCGGCACACCGATCGGGGCCGTATGTGCCCACCCTCGGTGCTGTGCACCCGCGATGCCGACACCGCGCGAATCAGCGGGAATGTCGATGGCCCCGCCGCGCGAGTTGGGTGCGGCCTAGTTATGTCCTCACCCGGGTGATCTACGCGGCGGGGTGAAGACAGCTCACCCGGCGGACGCCCAATCTGGACTCCGGCAAGACTTGCGCGGCATGGCCGATTGTGCGGATGCCAGACAATTCAGACGCGCGGCACGCCCCAGTAGTAGGTGATTCGGGAAGGGACTGAGCCATGTGCGCTGAGTCGGACGGTAAGAAGATCGTGTTGGGCGGCGGCCCCGGCTCGGCGACTTACACCGCGCCATGAGCCACATCCTGCGGTTTGCCAGCGTTTTCCTGACATCGTGGGGGATCGGACTACTGGTTGCGGCGGGGGTTGTTCCCGGAGTCGTGGTGTCGATACCGGGGTTCGTCGTCGGAGTGCTGGCGTTCGCCATAATGCAAGGGAGCGTGTCGTTTTCGATCATGAAGTTGCCACGCGAGTACGCGTCACTGCTGCTGGGCGGCGCCGGCTTGGCATTGACGGTCGTCGCGTTGACCCTCGCGTCGCTACTGACGCACGGAATCACCATCGATGGCACGCCATCCTGGCTGGCGACGACGGTGGTGGTGTGGCTCGTGACGACCATTGGGGCGATAACGCTGCCCGAGCTGTTCAACCGGGCCGGGGCGGACTCGACCTGACAATTGCGCGCGGACGCACGTCCGGGTGCTCCGCATAGAGTTTGTGCATTCCGTGCGGGTCCGCCATGGATCGACGGCTGGTCACCGGCGAGACGACGAAGGGAGTGACGATGGGGGACACGCACGATGATCCGACGGATCACTGCCGCACCACGCAACCGCACGCGGGAATCGCCGTGAAGGACAACTTCTTCTGGCCGGGTTTGGTTCTGCTGGTCGTAGCCACGTCCGGGTTGATCAGCTCGGCGGCAGAAGCCGCGTATGGGCGTTACGAATGGCTCGGCACCTCGGTGCTCGTCGCCGTTCTCGCCACGGTCGCCGCAACGCTGTGGCTCACCATTGAGCTTCGTCGCGTCACGCGCATCGATGCGCAGTGGGACGCTGCGCACCCCGGTAGGCGGAGGCGTCCGCCGATTCGCTGATCACCGCTTCCGAGCATCCCGTCGACATTGTCGTCCCGGGGCGTCCACAAAAGCGACCTCGTCGTCGTTGTGGCACGTTGCGCGGCAAAACAAATCGGCTTGTCGCTGCCGTGTTGGGCAACCAGTTCGCGTGCACTCGCGATACGAGCAACACTCGTCAAATCGCCCGGGTGAATGGGTCTGCCGGGTGATGACCACTCATCCCGGGTCGATAAATGCTTGCATGAGGAGGTCGCGACCGGACGGTACGTGAGATCGGCCGGGTGCCGGGCCTGCCTCGGGCCGCATCAGCGAGCAGCGAGTCGCGGTGACGGTGGAGGCGCTGGGCCTTGATCGCTGCGGATCGCCATGGCCACGAATTGGAGAAGACCAGATGAAGCGTCGCCCATCCGAACGATCGCCTGCCGAATACGGCTCGGGCGGCGCCGGCCGGACATCGCGGCTGCTGCAACGAATCTGGGACGCCGCCACCCCGGCCCGGCGGTGGGCGTACCGGACTGGGGATGTCGCGGAGGCACCCGACTTCGGGATCGAGCACCAGCTCAACTCGCTGCGGCCCATCTGTACTGCCCGGGGGTTGTCGAGCGACGAAACATGCGGCGCGCCCGCGGTGGCGGTCGCCGAGATACACGCCGTCGACGGTTGCGACCAGATGGGGCTAAACCCGGACGGCGACCTTATTGAGGTGCTTTGTCGAGCCTGCCTTGAAACGGTCCGATGGGCCATGGCGACCTACGTGGACGACAAACGTGAGATGGCGTCTCGACGAGGCGCCAGCCCGGTGTGTGCCACCTGCGGGCGTCCCACTGGATACCTGCGCAGCATCCTCGCTGTGCGCCCGATCGGGGCCGAGTGGCTGGTGTTGTGAATCGCCTACGTAACGCCTTCCTGTTCGTGGCTGTAGTCTCTGGTGACTACGCGGTTCTCACGTTGATCGATGGTCAGCCAATCGATTTCGGTGTCACCGCCGTGAGCTGTGCGGGAGCCGCGGCCACAGCGTGGCTGATCGCCCGTGCCGACAACCGGCGCCGGCCCGTGCCCAATCGCTACCGGTCCCGGCGCTGAGCCTCCGGGCGCTCACCCGGGTGAATTAGCCCGCTGGGTGATGACGACTCACCCCGCGTCAGTGAATCCTGAGTCAGGAGCTGACGAGTGGAGGCTTAAGTGCAGTCGACGATGTATCGGATCTGCATTCGAGGCCGCCTGACGGAGCGGCTCGGGTCAGCATTAGACGGGATGCGCCTCGAGGCCAATGCGAACGAAAGCGTGTTCACAGGCGAAATCCACGACCAATCACAGCTTTACGGACTACTCGACCGGGTTCGTGATCTAGGCCTCGAGCTCGTCAGCGTACAACCGCAGACCGGAGCTTCCCCGACCCGCATCAGGAAGGACTAGTAATGCAAGCCATCACCGTTCAGATCGTGATGCCGGCGTCGCCGTCAGACTTGCCGTCCTGGCCCTTACCGAAGCCGCCGCCGTGTTCGTTCCCGGCAAGCGCGTCCCAAGCAAGACGACCTGCGTGTAACTGAAGTGTCAAGGGAGGCAGCCAAAATGGTTCTCAAAGCAGCACTTGCCGCGCTGACAGTCGCGATGATGCTCGCGCCCGGGGCCCACGCCGAGCCGGCACCGGAAAATCCGGATCAAAAACCCGTTGTCCGGCCAGTTTTCAACCAGCCAACCAATGTTCCGGGCAAATCACTTCAAGCAGTGACCGTCAGTTATCCGCCCGGAGCCAAAAGCAGTGCGCACCACCACGCGAAATCGGCGTTCATCATGGCCTACGTGATCTCCGGAGCGATCCGCAGCCAAGTCGAGGGTGAACCCGCTCGCGTCTATCACGCCGGTGAGACGTGGCGCGAAGCTCCCGGTGCGCACCACACCATCAGTGAAAACGCAAGCGAGACCGAACCCGCCGAATTGCTAGCAGTTTTCCTGTTAGACACCGGAGACGGGCCGCTCACGACGGAAGACAACGCAGAATGAGCTTGCCGGGTCGACGGCGAACAGTCATGACACCGTTCGGAATGATCCGTCGGGAACACCCCAGGTATATGCATGATCCGACCCGCGTTGTCCGGATCGCCCTACGCTTGTCGCTGGCGGCGGCGTTCCTGTCGGCGGTTGCCGATCGATTCGGTTGGTGGAAGCCGTTCGGGCAGGGCAGCTGGGGGAGCATGGGCCCCTTCGCCGACTACACCCACCAGCTTGTTCCGTTTGCTTCCGGTTCTTTACTGGCCGTCATTGTGTGGGCTACCACCGTAACCGAGGCGACGCTGGGAGTCTTGCTCCTCATCGGCTGGCGACCGATACTTGTCGGTACGGCGAGTTTCTTGGTGCTCAACATATTTGGCATCACGATGGCCGTATCACTCGGTGTGGAAGCGCCGCTTAGCTCCAGTGTCTTCTCCGCGGCGAGCGCGGCAGCGGCCTACGCGATACTCGGCATGGCGCCGACACACACTCCATGCGCCTTGCGCAGTCCAGACACCCGAAACCGCAGCCGGCCTAACGAGACTGCGGTTAGTCCATTCAGCCGGTTCGGGAGTGCGTATGCCAGCCCCCCAATGACCCGACACGAGCCGCATCCCTGTGACGGGCGACTCAGCGAAACGCGGCGAACGTACCCACCTTCGGAAATGAGGGCAGATGAAGGCTAGTAAGCAATTTGACGTGATCGTCCTAGGCGGCGGGGTGGGCGGCGTGGCCGCCGTGCGAAAGCTTGCTTCGGTTGGCCTTTCGGTGGCCCTCGTTGAGAATCGTCTCGTCGGTGGCGAGTGTCACTACTGGGGCTGCAACCCGAGCAAAACGCTGCTTCGTCCGATCGAGGTGTTCAACCTCGCGAGGGCTGTTCCTGGTGTGCGAGAGGCTGTTACGGGGAAAGAATTGGATATTGCGGCCGTTTTCGCCAAACGAGACGAGCTCATCGAGCATCTCTCGGACCTAGAGCGGACAGCGTCGTTGCAGCAAGCCGGTGTAGCGGTGTTTCACGGGTTCGGCAGGTTGAGCGGCGAACGGACGGTGCGCGTGGCCTACACCCTCGGAGATACCACCGAAGCCGTCTTGACCGCACGCCACGCGGTCGTGCTGGCCACCGGCACTCGTCCGAACGTGCCGGAGATACCCGGTCTGGCGCAAGCACGACCGTGGACCAATCGGGAGTTGACCACCATGACACGGGTGCCACCACGCGCGCTGGTGGTGGGTGGCGGACCCGTCGCCGTTGAGTTCGCGACCATCCTGAGCGGTTTGGGCTCGGCGGTAACACTTCTGGTGCGTGAGAGCACGCTGGTTTGCAGCTGCGAACCCGAAGCTCGTGATCTCGTCGCGCAGTCACTGCGCAGCAATGGCGTCAACATTTACTTTGAGACACAGTTGTCGGCGGTAGCCCGACCCGTGGCGGACGGGCCCGTCACCGCGACTTTTCTCGGCCGCACCATCGAGATAGACGAAGTCGTCCTGGCCGCCGGACGACGCAACAACACCGACGAAATCGGACTGGAAACCGTCGGCCTGGCGGCCGGCGAAACCGTCTGTGTGAACGACCATCTCCAGGCGGTCGATGTCACAGGCGACTGGCTCTACGCGCTCGGAGATACCACCGGGCGTGCGCGGCTGTCTCATATCTCCACCTACCACGGCCGCCTCGTGGCCGAAATCATCGCCGTGCGGGCCGCCGGACGAGAACTGTCCGACAACGAATTGACTGCGCGAGATGCCGGCAGCCTGGCGCAGGTCATCCACACCGACCCTCAGGTGGCCTGGGTGGGCCGTACCGAAAGTCAGGCCCGAGCGGAAGGGTTCGCGGTGCGGACGCGAACGGCCTGTTACCCCGGGGCGGTGTCATTCCTCGCCCTCTACCGGGATGGGTTTCACGGCTGGGCGAAACTGGTCATCAACGACGAGACCAACACACTGCTCGGAGCGACGTTTGTCGGCCCGCAGTTCTCCGAACTGGTTCAAGCAGCCACGCTGGCTGTCGTCGCAAAAATCCCGGTCAGTCTGCTACGCCATGCGGTCGCACCACATCCGACGGTCAATCAGGTCTGGGATCCGCTACTCGCAGAAGAGTCCGAATTTGCCGCGTTGCTGAACACCGCGAGGCGGAACGCGCAGAAAAGCGCTTAGGCGAAGCAAATCCGTCAACCCTCTGCGCTCGAGAGGAACCACGATGACCTACGACTGGTCGGTCTTCCGGCCGTGACCATGCTGGTAGCGGGGGTCCGCACGGCCGGCGGCAACGTGGAGACGTTCGAAGTGGACGACCCGCGACCTTTGGCGGCTGACGAGGTTCTGATCGATGTTCGTCGCGCCGGGGTCGGGAACTGGGACAACATCATTCGTTACGGCGGATGGGACGTTGGCAGGACGGCCCCGCTGGCGCTCGGCGTCGAGGCTGCCGGAGTCATCGAGGCCGTCGGCGACGATCGCCAGAGCGGATTCAGAGTGGGCGATGCGGTGTTGTGTCACCCGGTGCCGCTGCGCGATCAAGGCACTTGGGCGCCGCTTTTGATCGCGCCGGTGGGCTCGCTCGCCCGCAAACCGCCCGAGATTTCGTGGGAGAGCGCGGCGATCTTTCCGGTGCCGGCGCTGACCGCCGAGCAGGTGGTCGGCGAGGCGTTGGGCCTGCACCGCGGGGAGACGTTGCTCGTTCATGGCGCGGGTGGAATCACCGGCGGCCTCATCGTCCAGCTGGCCGCCATGCGCGGGGCCGACGTGCTCGCCACCGCCGGCCCGAGCAGCGCCGACCGAGTCCGCCGTCATGGCGCCCGCGAAGTACTCGATTACCGCGATCCACTGTGGCCACAGCACGCGAAGGCGTTGGCGAATGACTCGATCGACGCCGTCGCCAACGCGGCCCCAGGGGGTGCCGCTGCGGCGATGACCGCGCTTGCCGGCGGCGGCCGGCTGGCCACCATCACCCCGGACCTACCCGTATCGACCCGCGGAATCGGCGTGACGGCGGTTTATGTCCGCTCCGACGGGCCCCAGCTCGACCGCCTCACCGCCCTGCTCGCGTCAGGCAAGTTGAGCATGCCGACCCCGCGGTCCTGCGGCCTGGATCAGGCCGCCGCCGCCCTCGCGCACGTCGTTGCGGGCCACGAGGCCAGCGGCGTCGTCCTCACGACAGAAAACCCGGGAAGTTAACCGAAAGCGCACAGCAGCAAGGAGTCTCGAGATGACAACCATTACCCCGATCCTCACCGGAGTGGCCGCACACATCGGACACTACGCCGACGCCGTCGCCGTATCCGGCGGCACGCAAATTTTCGTCTCCGGAACGCCCGGGGTGCGCGAAGACGGCACCCTTCCCGAGGACTTCACCGACGAGGCCCGGCAGTGCTGGATCAATGTCGAAAACGCGCTCGGCAAGGCCGGCGCGAAGCTGACCGACATCGTCTACATGCGGCAGTGGGTCACCAGCCGGGAGAATGCGTCCGCCTATCTGGCGGTGAGCAAAGAGATCATCCGCCACCGACCGGCCGCCATGTTCAGCATCATCGACGGGCTGGTGTGGCCCAACATCCGTGTGGAAGTCGAAGTCACCGCCATCCTGCCGGCATGACCGATTACCCGCTCGTCGAGCTGTCCACCGACGACCTACTGACCACGACCCGCTCGGTGCGCAAGCGCCTCGATCTGACCAAACCCGTTCCCATCGGCCTGATCCGGGAATGCCTGGAGATCGCGGTGCAGGCACCGACGTCGGCCAACGTGCAGAACTGGAGCTTCATCGTCGTCACCGACGCAAGCCAGCGACGCGCGATTGCCAAGGTGTACCGGCGCACTTGGGAACTGATCGTCGCTTCGCCGTACGCGGTCGCGGATCGATTCAAGGACGATCCGGTACGCAACCGCGAGCAGCGCAAAGTGTCCGACAGCGCGGCGTATCTCGCCGCGCACATCGGCGAGGTCCCCGTCTTGACGATCCCGTGCGTCGAGGTCATCGACGGTGATGGCACGCTGACGGCCGAAAACGCCAACCAGTATTGGAGTTCGATCATGCCCGCCACCTGGAGCTACATGCTCGCCGCGCGGTCCCGGGGCTTGGGAACGACGTGGACCGGGGTGACCATCATGGCCGACGAGGACATGCGGGCCATTCTCGGATTGCCCGAGAACGTCTATCACGCCACGACCGTCCCGACCGCGTACTACACCGGCACCACCTTCCGGCGTGCCAAACGGATACCGCTCGACGACGTGCTGCATTTCGACCGGTGGTGAGCACACCACCGGAACCGGACTGCGGGACGACCGCCCGTGTGGAAGCGAAGTCCCAAGGAGAACAACATGGAAGGCGATCGCGGCGGTCAAAGCCGCGCCAACCCCCAAGGTTCCAGCCGATCCCTCGATACCGGTGACGTCGGCGACATCGATGCGTTGACGCAGCTGAAGAGTCTGAGAAAGGCGCTCTGAAACCATGCCCCTCGCACGCAAGGGATCTGGCGCAGTGCCATCGTCACCCACCGGACGGCGCCGGCGGTGACCTTGCGCGACGCGGCACCGACCAGCCGCGCGATGGTGGTCGCGGTGACGGTGTCCATGGTCGCGTTCCTGGACTCCACCGTCATCAACCTGGCGTTGCCGGCCACCGAGCATGACCTTGGGGGCGGCTTGGCGTTGCAGCAATGGGTTGTCGACGGCTACCTGCTGGCGATGGCGGCCGTGATTCTTCCCGGCGGGTCCATCTCGGATTTGTTCGGACGCGTTCCGGTTATGCGGTTCGGGCTGTTGGCTTTCGGGGCGGGCTCGGTTCTGGCGGCGGTTGCCACTTCACCGGGAACGCTGATCATTGCGCGCGTCATCCAGGGCCTGGGCGCGGCGTTCCTCGCGCCAGGCTCGCTGGCGCTGATCAATGCGGTGTTCGACAAGGCGCACCAGTCCGCGGCGATCGGTGTTTGGACCGGGTGGACGGGAACCGCGTTCGCGTTGGGCCCCTTGCTGGGCGGATTGTGCGTCGATTTGCTTGGCTGGCGCTGGATTTTCGTGTTGTCGGCGATCCCCATGGCGGTCGGGCTTGCGCTGACATTCTGGCTGTGCCCGATGTCGGGTCGGGTCGCAGGCGCGCGGGTCGACATCGCGGGGGCGGCCCTATCGGCGGTGGGGCTGGCCGGGACCGTGTATGCGTTGATCGGATGGCAACACGACGGCTGGGCCCGACCGCGGGTGGTCGCGCCACTGGTGATCGGGGTTGCAGCGCTGGCGGGCTTCGTGAGCTGGCAGCACCGCAGCAGGAGTCCGATGCTTCCGTTGCCGCTGTTCACCTTTCGCAATTTCGCAGCCGCCAATGTCGTCACCGCATTCGTCTATGGCGCGTTGACGTTGGCATCGCTGGCCATCGCCCTTTACACCCAAGAAATCGGCGGCTACTCGGCAACCGCAGCCGGACTGACCACCCTGCCGATCCCGGCGCTGTCGTTACTGTTCGCCCGCCATGTCGGCCGGATCGCCGCACGGGTGGGACCGCGCACGTTCCTGATCGGCGGCCCCGCCTTGGCGGGGGTCGGGCTGCTGCTGATCCGCCCGAAATCCCATCAATTCCACGCGATCACCGACCTGATTCCGGGGATGACCGTGCTGGCCGTCGGGCTGGTCGCCACTGTCACACCGCTGACCTCGTTGACGCTGGCGTCGGTGCCGTCGGAGCACAGCGGTCTGGCGTCGGCGATCAACAACGCCGTCTCACGGCTGGCCGCGCTGATGTCGATCGGGTCCATGGGGCTGATCAGCGTTGGCGCGGCGAGTGCCACCGGATTCGCCCACCTGTTACAAGTGAGCGCCGCGCTATTCGCCCTCGGCGCGTTGTGCGCCGCGCTGTTGATCACCAATCCGCCTGGCGGGTGCCGGCCCGTGCCGTGCGCCATTGCCGCCCTGTGCCGCGACCGACCCGGAGTGCAACCAGCCTTGGCCGGCGGCGCCTTGGCCGCCATCGATCCATCTTCTCCGCGCTAACGGTGCGCGACCCGGCGAAGGAGGCGGTGAACAACGCCGCAACCGAGTGGTTCGCTCGCCGCGAGATGGATGGTCGCCAGACGGCTTGGGGGGCCTTCGTTTTGATGGCAGGTCTGTTCACCCGGGTGAATGCACGGTTGGGGTGATGACAGCCCCACAAGGCGCTCCGAGGATGCAATGTGAGGCCAAACCCGTCTCGACGACCCTGGCGCCGAGCTGACACCGCATAGAGAAGGAACCCAAAGATGCACCACGCCGAGCAGTCGGCCGAAGATCTGGCGATCCTCGAGCAGCTCAACAACGACTATGTCCACTCCGACCAGTTCAACGATGTCAAGCGCTTCAGTGAGTTCCTCGCCGAAGACTTCATCGTGCAGACCCCCGGTGTGACCCGGAACCGCGAAGAGTTCCTCGACTACATCGCCAAGCCGCGCCCATTCAAGGATCTGGCTGTGCACGACGTGAGCATTCGGATCCTCAGTGACGTTGCTCTGATCCACGCCCGCGCCACCTACACGATGCTCGACGACGGAGCGCACCAGGAAGCTCTGTACACGGACACCTATCAAAAGCGTGATGGCACCTGGGTCTGTGTGGCGGCCTGTGCGATCGCCCCGGGCGCTTAACCCGCCACCAACCAGGAAGGCAACCCGCACATGCATTTTGAGGGCAAGAAGGTCATTGTTATCGGCGGCAGTGCCGGCATGGGCCGGCAGGTCGCGATCGACGTCGTCGATCACGGCGGGAGCGCGGTGATCGTCGGCCTGTCGAAAGACCGTGTCGACGACACCGTCACCGAGCTGAGCCGGCGCGGCCATGCCTGGGGTATCGCCGCCGAGCTGACGGACCGCGCCGCGGTCGCCGACGTGCAGCGGGCGCTTTCTGAGCAACACGGCAAGGCGACACTGTTGGTCAACGCGGCCGGATTCTTCATCCCCAAGCCGTTTCTCGAGTACGACGCTCAGGATTACGACTCGTACATGAAGCTCAACTACGCCCTGTTTTTCCTGACGCAGACCGTCGTCGCGGGCATGATCGCCCGCGGTGAGGGTGGGGCCATTGTCAACATCGGCAGCATGTGGGCCCACCAGGCGGTCGGTGCCACCCCTTCGTGCGGGCATTCGATGCAAAAGGCGGGGCTGCATGCGCTCACCCATAACCTGGCCATCGAGCTTGCCGGACACAACATCCGCGTTAACGCGGTGGCACCGGCCGCGGTGCGGACCCCGGCTCTGGAGAAGTGGGTCCCCAAGGACGAAATCGAGGCAACCCTTGACACTTTCGCGCCGTTTCATCCGTTGGGACGGGTCGGCACCCCGGCCGACGTGGCCAACGCGGTGACGTATCTGCTCTCTGATGAGGCGAGTTGGGTCACCGGCGCGATCCTCAACGTCGACGGCGGCGTCATGGCGGGCCGCAATTAGCCCGATGCAGGTGCTTCCCACCCTTCGAAAACGACAGGAAGCTGAAAGGAAGACGCAATGGCAATCGATATTTTGAGGCCGGGCGGCCCGCGGGCCAAGTCCGTCGGCCGCACCGAAGGCAGGTCCGTGTTCAACGGGACGGTCGGTGTACGCCACATCCTCGACCGGGCTCAGGCGGACGGCCGCTTCTCCGTGCTCGAGCATCCCATGTCTCCTCGGGCGCTGGCCGCACCGCTTCATCGCCACCACAACGAAGACGAGTACAGCTGGATCATCGAGGGACGCGTGGGCGCCTTGCTTGGCGATGAGGTGCTCGAGGGCGGGCCCGGCGATTTCATTTTCAAGCCACGCGGCCAATGGCATACCTTCTGGAACGCGGGCGATGAGCCGGCCCGCATCCTCGAGATCATTTCCCCCGCGGGGTTCGAGCAATTCTTCGACGAGCTTGCCGATCTCGGCGGTATAGCCACGATATCGCCCGAAGTTCTCGATGAGCTCTGTGCGCGTTACGAACTGGAGATGGACGTCGACAGCGTCCCCGAACTCTGCAAACGCTTCGACTTGAAGTTCCCTGGCGAGCCTCTTTGAGGGTGAGCGCTGGGATTCGAGCCGCATGGAGGTGAAAAACATGATCATCGACGGCGACTACGACGACGCCAGGCCCGACGGAACGTTAGGGCCCAGCGAATCTTTGGACTCCGACGAAGTACGCAATGACGACGGTGACGTCGTGGTCGATGCGCCGCTGCGCTGGATCCCTCCCGACGAGCACCTGACGCTCGATGAGCGTCTGGCCGCAGAGGAGCCGGAACTCGGCTACACGGAGGGCCCGCCGCCGCGGGCCGGGCGGCACCACGGCCAGATCAGTGGCAGCCCAAACGACGGCCCTTCGTTCTACACGGTGGCGCGCGAAGAGTTTGATGTGGACGCCGATTGACCGGGCGCCCCGGGTCCTCACCCGGGTGAAGAGCTGGTCGGGGTGATGACAGATCACCCCGTCCGGCCGCAGCCTCAAATGCGACCGAGACGGGGTCGATGGCCGTGTGCTCGCAGCGCCGCGGCGACCGAACTTCTTCCGGCGGGACTCGGACTACAACGCTGAAAGGTTCATCATGAAGATCGTAGTCATCGGCGGTCGTGGCCTTATTGGGTCGAAAGTAGCGGCCAAGCTTGACGCGCAGGGACACGACGTGATCGTCGGATCACGTCGATCCGGTGTCGATTCACTCACCGGCGAAGGCCTGGCAAACGCCGTCACCGGCGCGGATGTCCTTGTCGACGTTGCTGATTCACCAGTGTTCGACGATGAACCTGTGATGCACTTCTTCACCACCACGACCAAGAATCTTCTTACTGCCGAGCGGGAAGCGGGAGTCAAACACCATGTCGCGCTGTCCGTCGTGGGTTCGCAGAACATGCCGGACAGCGGCTACAACACCGCGAAAGCAGCTCAAGAGGAGCTGATCAAGGAATCGGGCCGGCCTTATTCGATTGTGCGCGCAACGCCGTTCTACGAGTTCGCGATCGGCTTGGCCGATTCCGCGACAGACGGAGAGATTGTCAGGTTGCCACACGCGTTGTTCCGCCCTATCGCCGCCGACGATGTCGCCACCGCCGTGGCTCACGCAGCGGTTGGGCCGCCCATCAACGGCGTCATGGAGATCGCGGGGCCCGAAGCAATGGGAATGGACGACTTCGTTCGCACGGGCCTTGCCGTCAACGGTGACCGACGCCGGGTCGTGACCGACCCCCAGGCTCCCTACTTCGGAGCGGTGATCGACGATCACACCCTCGCACCCGACGCGAACGCCACCATCTTCACCACCCGATACTCCGACTGGATCGAAGCACGTTCCACCAGGATGGGATGACGAATGTCGTTCAAAGCCAGCGACTCCGAAGGCGAGTCCACGGTCAAGGTGCTTCAGGAAGTGCGATCACCATCCATTCCCGACGATGCCCACGTGATGACCGTTCTCATCAACCATCCGCCGGGCTCCCCCGGGTACCCGCCACACCGTCTTCCCGGAGGCCCGGGGTTCGGTTACATGGTCGGCGGTGAGATGTTGTTCGAGCTCGAGGATCAAGCGCCACGCGTCCTCCGCGCTGGAGACGCCTTCTGGGGGCCCGGCGGCGACGTGATCCACTACCGGGACGCCAACAACCGCACAGACATTCCCTGCAGCTTTGTGCTCACGCTGCTGTGCGCGCCCGGCCGACCGATGCGCGAATGGGTCACCGAGGCGGAGCTCGCGGAGCGAAAAGACCGACGTGTCACGGGCTGATTTGTCGAGAACCAGGCATTCGGCCGGGCCGGTGGCGTGGGTGCTTGGCCCCGACCTACGAATCGAAGTGCCATCGAGACATCTCCGATCGCGCGCATAGCCGTCACGTCCGCACGCCCAGGCGGGCGCGGTGGTGATAACCG
>NZ_LZKH01000211.1:0-4934 GCF_001672745.1 Mycobacterium sp. E1386 | reverse complement strand
TCGTCAACGGCACCCGGGTCGGGTCGGCGATCCTGTCCGACGACGACGTCGTCACCATCGGCAACGTCGACCTCGTCTTCCGCGACGGCACCCTGACCCCACGCAGCGAGGCCGCGACGCGCACCGGCGGCCTGGAGGTGCGCAACGTCCGCTACGTCGTCGACAACGGCAAACAACTCCTGGACGACATCTCGCTGATCGCGCGGCCGGGCACGCTGACCGCCGTCATCGGCGGATCGGGGGCCGGAAAGAGCACCCTGGCCAGGCTCATCGCCGGCTACACCACCCCCAGCTCCGGCTCGGTTACGTTCGAGGGCCACGACATTCACGCCGAATACGCGTCGTTGCGCAGCCGCATCGGCATGGTCCCGCAGGACGACGTGGTGCACCGGCAGCTGACCATCAACCAGGCCCTCGGCTACGCCGCCGAACTGCGCCTACCGCCCGACACCAGCAAATCCGACCGGGCGAAAATCGTCGCTCAGGTCCTCGAAGAGCTCGACCTGACCAAACACGCCGAAACCCGGGTGGACAAGCTGTCCGGCGGTCAGCGCAAGCGCGCCTCGGTGGCGCTCGAGCTGCTCACCGGCCCGTCGCTGTTGATCCTCGACGAGCCGACCTCCGGCCTCGACCCGGCGCTCGACCACCAGGTCATGATGATGCTGCGGCAGCTGGCCGACGCCGGTCGCGTGGTGATTGTCGTAACGCACATGCTGTCCTACCTGGAGACCTGCGACCAGCTGCTGCTGGTGGCCCCGGGCGGCAAGACGGCCTACTGCGGCCCGCCGGATCAGATCGGCGAGGCCATGGGAACCACCAACTGGGCGAAGATCTTCACGAAGGTGGGCGCCGACCCCGATGAGGCCAACCGGCGCTTCGTGGAGCAACGTGACGCCGAGAAGCGGCCGCAGAAACTGGTGCCGGACAGGGCCGATGAGCCCGGCGCCCTGGGCGAACCGGTGCATACCAGTGTGCGGCACCAGATTTCGACCGTCGCCCGCCGGCAGATCCGCCTGGTAGTCGCCGACCGGGCGTACTTCGTCTTCCTGGCGTTGTTGCCGTTCATCCTGGGCTCGCTGTCCCTGACCGTTCCCGGCGGCAACGGATTCCATCTGCCCGGCGCGAACGCGGGGACGCCCGACGAGGCGGCGCAGATCCTGGCCCTGCTGATGCCGGCCGCGGCGTTCATGGGCACCGCGCTGACGATCCGCGACCTGGTCGGCGAACGCCCCATCTTTCAGCGCGAGCAAGCGGTCGGGCTGTCGACCACGGCCTACCTGCTCGCGAAGACCGCCGTGTACTGCGGGTTCGCGGTCCTGCAGTCGGCGATCATCACCGCGATCGTCGTGATCGGCAAGAGCGCGCCGGCGCGCGGCGCCGTCCTGCTCGGCCATTCCACCCTCGGGGCGACCGTCGAACTGTTCGCCACCGTCGCGGCGACCTGTGTGGCCTCGGCGATTCTCGGCCTCGCGATTTCGTCGCTGGTCCGCTCCAGCGAGCAGATCATGCCGCTGTTCGTGGTGACCGTCATGGCCCAGCTGGTGCTGTGCGGCGGAATGGTTCCCGTGACCGGCCGCCTCGGGCTGGACCAGCTGTCCTTCGGGATGCCCGCGCGGTGGGGCTACGCCGCGGCGGCATCGACGGTCGATCTGCGGCACCTGGTGCCCGATTCGCTGCTGTCCCAGGACCGGTTCTGGCAGCACACGTCGAAGGTCTGGCTGCTCGACATGGGCATGCTCGCGGCGTTGTCGCTGTTCTATGCCGGTTTTGTGCGGTGGAGAATCCGCCTTCGGCGTTAGAGTTGCAGCATCCATCCGCCGAAGCACGAGACGTTCGACCTCATCGCCCGCACCAACACCGATCCCAAAGGCATCGTGCGGACCGTGGACGACTATGCGGTGCGTCCGTGGGGCCTCTACGTGGCCCGGCCCACCCCCGGCCGCGCCCAGTTCCACTACCTCGAGTCGTGGCTGCTGCCGTCGCTCGGCTTGCGCGCCACGGTCTTTCACTTCAACCCCGGCCATGAACGCGACCACGACTACTACCTCGACGTCGGCGAATACACGCCCGGCCGCGACGTCTGGCGTTCCGAAGATCACTACCTCGACATCGAGGTCCGCACCGGCGACGGCGCGGACCTGACCGACGTCGACGAGTTGCTGGATGCGGTCCGCCACGGCTTGCTGGCCCCCGAGGTCGCCGAGCGGGCGGTGCGGCGCGCCGTGGACGCCGTAGCGGGCCTGGCCCGCAACGGTTATGACCTGTCCCGCTGGCTGACCGGCCACGGGATGGAGCTCACCTGGCGCCAGCGGTAAGCCGCGGCGACGTTCGAACCAAGGTCTAACGGCCCTACCCCCGGCGCGCCCGCGGCCCTAATTTCGGCAGTGCCAAGCCACACCGCATAAGTCCGTCATGCGAACGGATTCGAGGAACCCGTGACCTTTTTCCAAGTGATAGCGGTCGACCTCGACGGCACGCTGACCTCCGACGGGCAGCTGTCACCTCAAACGCTGGACGCCATCTACGGGGCCCGGCGCAATGGCTTGACCGCCGTACTGGTCACCGGCCGCATCGGGGCGGAACTGCAGGCGGAATTCCCCCACATCGCCGACCATTTCGATGCGCTGGTACTGGAAAACGGCGCCGTGATGGTGGTCAAGGGGCACACCTGCAGGTTGGCCGAGCCGGTGGACAGCAGCCTCGACGCCGCGCTCGGTGAACGGTGGGTGCCGTCCCGCCGGGGCGAGGTCATGGTGGCCACCGACGGTGAGCATGCCGCGACCGTCGTGGAGGTGATCGGCGAACTCGAGCTGGACTGCCAAGTCATTCGGAACCGGTCCGCACTCATGGTGCTGCCGGCCGGTGTCACCAAAGGCACCGGCTTACGTGCGGTCCTGGCCGAACTGAATCTGTCGCCACACAACACCGTCGCGATCGGAGATGCGGAGAACGACTTGTCGCTTTTCGGCATCGCGGAGATCGGGGCAGCGGTAGCCAATGCCATCTCGTCCGTGCGCCGGCGGGCCGACCTCGTGCTCGACGAACCGGACGGCGCCGGCGTCGCCGGGTTGCTGACCGGGCCGTATCTGAGTGGGGCGCAACGCTGGTGCCCGCCACGGCGGTGGGTCGACATCGGCACCTTCGACGACCACACTCCGACCCGGGTGCCGGGAAGCCAGGGCCGCATCCTCGTGACCGGCCCCGCCGCGTCGGGGAAAAGCTATCTCGCCGGCCTGCTGGCGGAGCGATGGATTTCTGCCGGCTATTGCGTCCTGGTCATCGATCCCGAAGGCGACCACGTGCAATTACGGGAGCTCAGCGGGGTCGAGGTGATCGATGGCCGCCAGCACCTTCCCGAACCCACCGAATTGGTCAACGGCCTCAGCCCGCGTTCCAGCGTGGTGGTGGACATGTCCGGGATCGCCGAGCCCGAAAAGGCCGAGTATTTGCACCTGCTGCGGTCGACCGCCGAGGCGCACCGCGAACAACACGGATTCCCGCACTGGGTGATCTACGACGAGGCGCACCTGCTCGGCACCGAGGAGGAAGCACGCTGGGCGCGACGCGGCGGCTACGTGTTGTCGTCGTTCGCGCCGGCCGCACTGCCCGCCCAGGAGATCGACAACAGCGACGTGGTGCTGACCCTCACCGCCAGCGCCGACGCGGCAACCCTGCCCCCGGTGCGCCGAGCCACGGTCAGTTTCGGCGGCGGCCCGTCTCGCGCGTTCACAATCGCCGACCGCCAGACCGGCCACGTACGGCACCGCCACAAATACGCCGATGTCCGGCTGCCGGACGAGCGCCGGTTCTACTTCCACACGATCAATGGAAGGCCCGTCCGGCCGGCCGCAACGATGCATGAATTCCGTTCTGCGATAAGTCATATCGATTACCGAGCGCTGCAATACCACCTCGAACGCGGGGATTTCTCACGCTGGCTGGACTCGACCATTACCGACAGGGACTTGGCAAAGCAGGTCGCGGCCTGGGAGGACGAGGTGCTTGCCCGGCGCGCCGCCGACGTGGAACACATCCGGCACGAACTCATCCGCGCGGTGGAAGCCCGGTATCTGCTGCACGACGCGGCCGAGGGTCGCTAGCCACCCGCTCAAGGAGCGGCTAGTCCGGCGTGACCGGGAGGCCGGGGCAGACCGTGATGTAGGGGACATCGGGTGAAACCCAGTCGTTCCACTGCCGGTGGCTCATGTTCGCGGCGAGCTTGCCACATAGCAGCGAGGACCAGTCCGCCTCGGGCGGTGCGGGCCACAGCCGCAACGTCTTGTCGTGGCTGCCGGAGGCAATGCGCTGCCCGTCTGGGCTGAACGCCACACCGAACACCGCGTCGGTGTGGCCGGTCAGCGGGGCGCCGATGGGCTTGCCGGTGGCCGCGTTCCACAACCGCAGCGTCTTGTCTTGACTGCCGGACACGACGCGCTGCCCATCCGGGCTGAACGCCACGCTCCACACCATGTCGGTGTGCCCGGTCAGCGGGGCGCCAATGAGCTTGCCGGTGACGGCATCCCATAACCGCAGCGAGGTGTCGGAGCCGCCGGACACGATGCGCTGCCCATCCGGGCTGAACGCCACAGTTCTCACCAAGCCGGTGTGCCCGGTCAGCGGGGCGCCGATCGGCTGGCCGGTGCCGGCATCCCACAATCGCAGCGTGGTGTCGAGGCTGCCGGAGACGACGCGCCGCCCATCCGGGCTAAACGCCACACCTTCTACTGCGCCGGCGTGTCCGACCAGCGGGGCGCCGATCGGCTGGCCAGTGGCCGCATCCCACAACCGCACCGTCTCGTCGTCGCCGCCGGAGACGACGCGCTGCCCATCCGGGCTAAACGCGACGCTCCGCACCCAGTCGGTGTGTCCGGTCAGCGGGGCGCCGATCGGCTGGCCGGTGCCGGCATCCCACAACCGCAGCGTCTTATCCCAGC
>NZ_LZKH01000210.1:0-64768 GCF_001672745.1 Mycobacterium sp. E1386 | reverse complement strand
CAGCCGCCGTAGTAGCGCCGGCCGGGCAAACCCTCGGCGTACTTGTTCGTCAGCACGCTGCCCTGGGCCTGCAGCACCGAGCGCGGCACGAAGTTCTCCGAGGCGATCATCTCCAGGGTGTCGCGCTGCCGGCCCAGCTCCTTGCCGAGCAGCTCGGCGATGTCGGGGTCGACCTCGGCGAGCCCAGCGGACATGACAGACGTGGAGGGGCGGGCGTCAGGTGCAGCAGTCACGGGGCCAGTCTATCCAGCGAGGGTTTAGCCAGCCCAGCCGTCGGGGGCGCGTCCGCCCCTGCAACACTTGCACTATGCCGCGGCTTAGCGAGCCGAGCCCCTATGTGGAGTTCGACCGAAAGCAATGGCGCGCGCTTCGCATGTCGACGCCGCTGGCCCTCACCGAAGAGGAATTGGTCGGCCTGCGCGGTATGGGTGAGCAGCTGGACCTGCTCGAAGTGGAAGAGGTTTACCTGCCGCTGGCCCGGCTGATTCACCTTCAGGTCGCCGCGCGCCAGCGGTTGTTTGCCGCCACGGCCGAGTTCCTCGGCGAGCCGCAACAGAACCCGGACCGGCCAGTGCCGTTCGTGATCGGCGTGGCAGGCAGCGTCGCGGTCGGCAAATCGACCACCGCGCGCGTGCTGCAGGCCCTGCTGGCCCGCTGGGATCACCACCCGAGGGTGGACCTGGTGACCACCGACGGCTTCTTGTACCCGAATGCCGAACTCGATCGGCGAAACCTGATGCACCGCAAGGGTTTCCCAGAGAGCTACAACCGCCGGGCGCTGATGCGGTTCGTGACGTCGGTCAAATCCGGCAGCGACTACGCGTGCGCGCCGGTTTACTCGCACCTGAAGTACGACATCATCCCCGGCGCCAAGCACGTCGTGCGCCATCCCGACATCTTGATCCTGGAGGGCCTCAACGTCTTGCAGACCGGTCCCACCCTGATGGTGTCGGACCTGTTCGACTTCTCGCTGTATGTGGACGCCCGCATCGAAGACATCGAGCAGTGGTACGTGTCGCGGTTCCTGTCGCTGCGCGGCACGGCATTCGCCGACCCGGAGTCACACTTCCACCACTACTCGGCCCTGGGCGACACCAAGGCCGTCGCCGCGGCGCGCGAGATCTGGCGGTCCATCAACCGGCCCAACCTGGTCGAGAACATCCTGCCGACCCGGCCCCGGGCCACCCTGGTGCTGCGCAAGGACGCCGACCACTCGATCAACCGGCTCCGGTTGCGCAAGCTCTAAGCGACTATGCCGTCGCGAGACGACGCACGCCCCAGTACTGCAGTCCGGCGAACGCCGCCGTGTACACGCCACCGGCCAGCGTTGCGGCAATGCCCGTCGCGGGCAACGGCAGCGCTTCGGCGGCCACGATGGCGCCCAGAGTGAACACGACGTTGGCCGCGACGACGCCGATTCCGACGCGGCGCAGGTTCGGGGCCGCCGCGAGGAGGAACACCGCCAGGCCGCCGAGCACGAAGAAGGCGCCGAGGCTGTACTCCTGCAGCGAGGTCAGGCCGGTCAGCGACGAAAGCGGGTCGGCCAGAAAAGCGATCACCAAACCGCACAGGCCCGTCAGTGTGGCGTCGGCGCGCATGGCGAAACGCAGCAGCGAGTCGGTCGAGTCGTAGAGGGGGCGGGTTGCCAGACCGGGCGCGCCAGATGCATACATCATGTGATTACTCCTCGCGATGGCGGATTGGGTCGAACTTCAGCGTGCCGCCGGCGCACTGCCATATCGACTCGTGGCACTGCCAACTACTGCCACGGAAACAAAGACCAGCGGGTTCGCCGGGCTATTCCCATTTGCGGGCAAGAATCAGAATTGTTATTCGACAACCGCCAGTCTGGCATTCAACAGCCCCAGCAGTCACAACGGGAACCGTCCCGGATTACTCGCTGGCCACCGACACCCGCCCGCGCAGGTCGGCGGCGATCAGCCGGGCGGCGGCGTTCTGCCAGTTGTGCAGCGAGCGCTGCGGGACCTCGGTGACCAACCAATGCCAGGCCTGGCGAGCGGTGGGATCGAGTCCCGCGGCGGTGGCGTTCTGCGCGTACGCGCGCACGCCGACGACGTAGGGGAAATACAGCGAGTTGTAGTGGCGCCATTGCTCAGTGGTCCCGAAATCGCCGGCGTCGCGCGGCTTGAGCCGCCCGATCGCGTCCGCGAGAACCGCCTTGAGTTCGTTGGCCCGCTCCAGCGGATGGTCGGGCGCCCCCCTGGCGGCGAGTCGCTCGTCGATGACGGGCAGCGCGGTCAGCGGGCTGGCGACCAGCTTGCTCAGGTCGCCGTAATGGCCCAGGGCACGGCGGGTGAGCCTGGCGAACGTGATGTCGTCGACGTGGTCGAGCGGATCCACCGACCGCAACGGCAGCGCCGCGCCGGTGTTCCGCAGCGCCGCCCGATCTTCCCGCAGCGCGGGGGATTTCGAGAATGCCAGGCGATCGAGAACCCCGGCCAGCGGATCCGCCAGCACCTGCACGGCGACCGCGACCGCCAGGCTGGTGAACAGCAGCACGGTGAGCGCGGTCTGCGCGGCGCGGTCGTCGCGAGTCAGCGCCAGGCCGATCAGCGCCTGGCCGCCGAACAACACCGCCACCGCCACCGAGCCGGCAAACGAGCGGAGCATGTCGGCGCGCAACGCCTGACCCTCGTCGAACGCGTCCCAGAGCGCCACGGCGAACCCGAGCGAGAGGACGTCCAAACTCGTCGACGCCAGCGCAACCCAGCTGGGCACCAGGCCCAGCGGAATGATCAGGATGGCATTGCCCAGCGCGAAGAACAGCGTCGCGACGACGGCGAGCCCGATCGCCGACCGCGGCCGACGCGGCTGCCGCAACGCGACGGCCATCGCCGCGAAGGTGGATACCGAGATCACCGCGAACATCACCCAGTGCCCCGTCCGGAGTGGCCCCTCGACGCTGCCGGCGAGCATCGCCCCGAACAGGGTCAGCGCGGCGACGCCGGCAACCAGCAACAACTCGCGCGTGCGCGGCCTCGAGCCGTCGCTGGGCCGGGACAGCTCTACGAGCACCGCGAACCAGGCCACGCCAGGGATGGTCACCAGGTAGATCTCAACGCGGCTGAGCACGTGCGCGTACGCGGGGCTGGCGGTCCGCACCGCGTCGAGCGCGACCACCAGCGCGAAACCGCACAGGCCGATCGCCGCCAACACGAGCACCGGTTTCCGCGGATCGCGAGCGAGCAGGTACAGCCCGAGCCACCCGCTCAGCGTGAAAACCACCGCCGACAGCGCAGCCATGCAACCCAGTTTGGCACGGCCTGATGCGTGCCGACCCGCTACTTGCCGTACCTGCGGTGCCGCTGACTGTAGTCACGCAGCGCGCGCAGAAAATCCACCCGGCGGAACGCGGGCCAGTGCGCCTCCGTGAACCACATCTCCGAATACGCACTCTGCCACAGCAGGAACCCGGACAGGCGTTGCTCCCCCGACGTGCGGATCACCAGGTCGGGATCGGGTTGCCCAGATGTGTAAAGGTTTTCGGAGATGCCGTCGACGGTGACCGCATCGATGAGCTCCTCGGCGGAGGCACCGTTGGCGAGTTCCTTGCTCAGCAATGCCCGCACCGCGTCGACGATCTCGCGGCGGCCACCGTAACCGACCGCGACATTGACGTGGAACGTCGCCACGACGGGTGTGGATTCCACCGCGTCGCGCAGCCGCCGGGCCGGTTCCTCGCCGAGCAACTCCAGATCGCCGACGGTGCGCACGCTCCAGCGGTTGGCGGGTGCGCAGATCTCCTCGACGACGTCGGTGATGATTTCGATGAGCCCCGCCAGCTCGTCGGGGTCGCGTTGAAGGTTTTCCGTGGACAGCAGGTAGACCGTCGTCATCTCGATGCCGGCTTCCTGGCACCAGCGCAGCATCTCGGCGATCTTCGCCGCGCCCATGCGGTAGCCGTAGCTGACGTCGGCATAGCCCGCGTCGCGGGCCCATCGCCGGTTGCCGTCGCACAGGACCGCGATGTGACGCGGCAGGTGTGATTTGGAGGAGGCCAGACCCTGCCGCAGCCGCAACTCATAGACGCGATACAGCGGCTCTTTGAGACGCGGCGGGATAATTTCCACGGAGATTCAGCCTACTGTGAGCTGCGCCAAATTCCCCCCTGCTATTCCGGCGATGTCACCCGCGCGCGGAGACCATGCCGTGACCGATGCCGACTACTGTTGATGGAGAGCAGCCACTGGCAATCCCCGACCTTTAAGACGAGGGCACAGGAGACATGAGCAGCCAGACGAGCACGTCTGCCAATCCGGAGCGTTCGGATCGCGAATCCGAGGCCGTCGCCCCCGGCAACACCGTCGAACAGCTTGTCGAAGGTGCGGCCCAGGCGCTGAGCAAGCCCCGCATGCGCGGCTGGATCCACTTCTTCTCCGCGTGGCTGGCGATCATTACCGGCGCCACGCTGGTGTCGGTGTCGTGGGCCGCCTCGTCGCCGCGCGCCGGTCATTCGACGCTGATTTACGCGGCGGCCACGGTGGCGATGTTCGCCGTCAGCGCCACCTATCACCGGGTGCAGTGGACGTCCGATGCCGCCCGGAACCTGATGAAGCGGCTGGACCATTCGATGATCTTCGTGTTCATCGCCGGCAGCTACACGCCCTTCGCGCGCCTGGCCATGCCGCAACAGACCGGCGTGGAGGTGCTGTGGATCGTGTGGGGCGGCGCGGCGGCGGGCATCCTGCTGAAGGTGTTTTGGCCGACGGCACCGCGGTGGCTGGGTGTGCCGCTGTACCTACTGCTGGGCTGGGTTGCCGTGTGGTACTGCCCGACGATTCTGCATAAGGCCGGCGTGGCGGCGATGGTGCTGTTGGCCGTCGGCGGGGTGTTCTACAGCGTCGGCGGCATCTTCTACGGGCTACGGTGGCCCGACCCGTGGCCCAGAACATTCGGGTATCACGAGTTCTTCCACGCCTTCACCGCGATCGCGGCCATCCTGCACTACATCGCCATGTGGTTCGCGGTGTTCTATGTCGGCGACCACGCGTGGCTGATGCACTGAGCGACTACAGCTGCGTGACGTCGGCGGGCGACCAGTACGCCTTCATGTGAGCGACCTTGCCGTCCTCGTCGAACGCCATCACGTCGATCGGCTCGATGACCATCCGGTGCTCCCCGGCGGTGATCGTGAGCCGGAAATGGAAGGCGGCCTCGTTGCCCGCGACCCGCAGCGTCACCAGCTCACACTCGCGCTGCACATCGTTGACCGCCGAATAGAAGCCGTGGATCGCCTGGCGGCCGATGTGCACCTCGCCGCCGACGGGATCCTCGACGGTGGCGTCATCGGCGTAGAGCTCGACCAACTCGTCGGCGCTGCCCTTGGCGACCAGCTCGATGTAGCGGTTGACCGTGTCGGTGATGTGTTGGGCGCTCGGCATGAAACGTCACGCTACCGTGGCGCGCCGAGCGCCCGCGCGAGGTCTTCGGCGGTGGTCACCGGCAAGTCGCACACCCGGCCGCGGCACACGTACGCGGCGTCGGCACCGGCCACCCGGTCGCGGCCGGCCAGCAGCGCCGACGAGTCCTTTTCGCCGCCCACGACGATGGCCCCGCCCGGTGCCAGCCGGCGCGCATCGGCCAGTAGCGCCGACCGCGAAGGTTCGCAGGCGACCGCGATCTGCAGCGGTCCGCGCACCGCGGCTTCCGCCACGGCCAGCCAGTGGCCCGCCGAGCGTGGCGCGCGCTCCAGCAGCACCGACTGGGTGTTGAGCGAGTCGGCCGCCGCCCGCAGGTACCGCTCCGCGCGGTCGCCGTCGACCAGGTGCGCGGCGGTGAGCAGCGCCTCGGTGATCGACGACGCGCCCGACGGAGTCGCCCCGTCGAGCGGGTCGGCGGGCCGAAGCATCAACCGCTCGGCGTCGTCGGCGGTGTCGAACCAGCGGCCGGGCCGCTGCGGGTCGGCGAAGTGCCGCAGCGCGGTGTCGAGCAGATCCGTTGCCGCCGTCAGCCAGTCGGCGTCGGCGTCCAGCTGGTAAAGAGTGAGCAGGCCGATGGCCAGCATCGCGTGGTCCTCGAGGATGGCGGCGCTGCCGCCGACCACCCCGCCCAGGCTGGCGCGCCGCAGCCGCCCGTCGACGAGGTGCGAGTCCAGCAGTGCACGCGCGCAATCGCTTGCGGCGCCGACCAATTCGGGTGCGTCCAGGGCCACACCCGCCTCGGCCAGCGCGGTGATCGCCAGACCGTTCCAGGACGTGACGACCTTGTCGTCGCGCCCGGGTTGGGCGCGGGTGAGCCGGGCGGCCAGCAGCGCGGCCCGGACCCGTTCGAGCCGTTGCGGGTCGTCGGGATCGGCGGGCAATTGCAGCACCGAGGTCCCGTGTTCGAAGGTGCCGGCCGCGGTGACCGCGAAAACGGTTGCGGCCCAAGGTCCGTCGTCGGTTCCGAGCACCTCGGTGAGCTGCCCGGGTGTCCAGACATAGGTCGAGCCCTCCCGGCCGTCGGCGTCGGCGTCCAGCGACGACGTGAACACGACACCGTCGGCCAGGTCGTCGAGCAGGAAGCGCGCGGTCTGGGCGGTGACCCGGCGCGCCAACGGATCCCCGGTCCGCCTGGCCCAGTGCGCGTAGGCGCGCAGCAGCAACGCGTTGTCGTACAGCATCTTCTCGAAATGCGGTATCACCCAAGCATTGTCGACGCTATACCGGGCGAACCCGCCGGCGAGCTGGTCGTAGATGCCGCCGCGGGCCATCGCGTTGCCGGTGTGCGCGACGGCCTCCAGCGCCGCCGCCGAACCGGTGCGCTCGTGGTTGCGCAGTAAGGCCTCGAGAAGTGCCGACGGCGGGAATTTCGGAGCGCCGCCGAAGCCGCCATGCACCGCGTCGCGGTCGCCGAGCACGGCGGCGACCGCGTGATCACACAGCGCCGGCGCTACGTCCGGTCCCCCGCCCGGCAGCCCGCTCGCCATCGCGCGCAGTTCGCCGGCGATCTGGTCCGACGCCTCCTCGACCTCGCCGCGGCGCTGGTGCCAGGTGGCCGACACCGCCGAAAGCAGTTGCAGGAAGCTGTCTTTCGGGTAGTACGTGCCGCAGAAGAAGGGCCGGCCGTCGGGCGTCAGGAAACACGTCATGGGCCAGCCGCCGTGTCCGGTCAGCGCCACGGTGGCGTTCATGTAGACGGCGTCGAGGTCCGGGCGCTCCTCCCGGTCGACCTTGATGCAGACGAATCCGGAGTTCATCGCGGCGGCCACCTCGTCGTCCTCGAACGATTCGTGAGCCATGACGTGACACCAGTGGCACGCGGCATAGCCGATGGAAAGCAGGATGGGCACGTCGCGCTCGGCCGCGGCCGCGAGCGCCTGCGGGGTCCACTGCTGCCAGTGCACTGGGTTGTCGGCGTGCTGCCGCAGATAAGGGCTGGTGGCCAGCCCAAGGGTGTTCGTCGCGGCGGCGTCAGCCGGGCTCATCGCCGGGTCCCGGGGCCCGCTCCGATCCGTTCGCCTGGCCCGGGGGACGGTTGTCTGCCTTGTCGACCCCGTCGGTGCCTTCGTCGGCGGCCTGGTCGGGCTCGGGGTCCTTCGGGTCGAACGAGTCGGGCACCTTCTTGAGTTGCTTGTTCATCGAGCGCAGCAGGAACAGCGTGGCGATCAGCAGCACCACGACGATCAGCAGCCCGATCGGGCTGGCCTTTCCAAAGTCCGGCCCGGTGTGCTTTGGCGCGCCGTCGGCCAACGCACTCGCCGCCCAATAGAAGTGGTTCACCCGTCACTCTCGATTCCGGCGAACAGGTCATCCTCGGGCAGTCGGACGGGCACCCGCGAACGCGCGAGCTCGAACTCCTCCGTCGGCCAGAGCCGCTGTTGCCATTCGATGGGCGCGGCGAAGAAGTCGTGGTCCGGGTCGATTTGGGTGGTGTGCGCCCGCAGTGCGTCGTCGCGTTGGCTGAAATACGCCGAGCACTCGACGCGCGTCGTGACTCGGGACTCGAACGGGTCGTGCGAGGCGTCCCAGTGCTCGAGCCACTTCGCGAACGGGGGTTCATGCCCGTGTTTGATGGCCTCGTCGTGCAGCAGCTGCATCCGGGCCCGCAAGAATCCGTGGATGTAGTAGAGCTTCGATACGACCCATGGCTCGCCCGCGTCCGGAAACCGCCGGTAGTCTCCGGCCGCCTCGAAGGCGCCGACCGAAACCTGGTGGCAGCGAATGTGATCCGGATGCGGGTAGCCACCGTTCTCGTCGTAGGTGGTGATCACGTGCGGCCGGAACTCGCGGACGACGCGCACCAGCGACTCGACCGACTCGTCCAGCGGCACCAGCGCGAAGCATCCTTCGGGGAGCGGGGGCGGTGGGTCGCCCTTGGGCAAGCCGGAGTCGACGAAGCCCAGCCAGGTGTGTTCGACACCGAGGATCTCGGCGGCCTTCGCCATCTCGTCGCGCCGGATCTCGGCAATGTGGCCGTGCACCTCCGGCAGGTCCATCGCCGGGTTGAGGATGTCGCCGCGCTCGCCGCCTGTCAGCGTCACCACCAGCACCCGGTGGCCCTCGTCGGCGTAACGGGCGAGGGTGGCAGCGCCCTTGCTGGACTCGTCGTCGGGATGGGCGTGCACCGCCATCAACCGCAGTTCGCTCACGTGCCCCCTTGTCGGTCTGCTGGTCGCTGGATGCGAACCTATAATTCCAGTTCTTCAGATCGTTGCATGCTGCAGGCCGCTGTCCGGCAGCCGACCACTCCAGGCATACCCAGGCATGACGGAAACTTCCCCTTCGCTTCCGGAGGCCCGCTATGGGCGCGCCGGGCGCCCGCGCGTACCCCGGCGTTGGGTGGTCATCGCGCTGGGCGCGCTGGTGGTCGCGGCCGGCCTGCTGATCGCCGTCGTCGGCTACCACCGGTTGGGCAGCAGTCCCGTGACGGGCACGCTGGGCAGCTATCGGGTCATCGACGACGAGACGGCATCGGTAACGATCAGCGTGACGCGATCGGATCCGTCGCGGCCGGTGGACTGCATCGTGCGGGTCCGGGCCAAGGACGGCAGCGAGACGGGCAGGCGGGAGGTGCTGGTCCCCCCGTCCGATGCGGCCACGGTGCAACTGACCACCACGGTGAAGTCCAGCAAACCCCCGGTGATGGCCGACATCTACGGCTGCGGCACCGACGTGCCCGCCTATTTGCGGCCCGGCGGGACCCCGTAACAACAGCCGAACTGCGAATTTGGGGTCATCAATTGTTTGCGCGGTGGTAACATGGGTGAATGCACGGTTCCTGATGGGACCGTGTATTGCTGCATTAAGGCCGTGAGCAGAACGGATCGGCAGCACACGGGGAGCAGACCCGGATACTCCCGGCGGCGGGGTTAAACAGGCTTACGCGGGTACGCGGAACGACAACATGAGGAGCACGACGAGATGACCGACACTTCGGTGACCTGGCTGACCCAGGAGTCACATGACCGGCTGAAGGCGGAGCTCGATCAGTTGATCGCCAATCGTCCGGTGATCGCCGCGGAAATCAACGATCGCCGTGAAGAAGGGGATCTGCGCGAGAACGGCGGATACCACGCCGCCCGCGAAGAGCAGGGCCAGCAAGAGGCCCGCATCCGCCAGCTGCAGGACCTGCTCAACAACGCCAAGGTCGGCGAGGCGCCCAAGCAGTCCGGCGTCGCACTGCCTGGTTCGGTGGTGAAGGTCTACTACAACGGCGACAAGTCGGACACCGAGACGTTCCTGATCGCCACCCGCCAGGAGGGCGTCAACGACGGCAAGCTCGAGGTGTATTCGCCCAACTCACCGCTGGGCGGCGCCCTCATCGACGCGAAGGTGGGCGAGACCCGCAGCTACGTGGTGCCCAACGGCAACACCGTAGAGGTCACGCTGGTCAGCGCGGAGCCCTACCACTCCTAGCCGGCTAGTCGTGGTGGCGACCCGCATCGCCCGGCTACGCCGCGCTAGCGATCGCCACTAGTCCAGCGCCTGGTCGAGGTCGGCCAGCAAGTCGGCGATGTCTTCGATGCCGACCGACAACCGCACCAGGTCGTCGGGCACTTCCAATTGCGAACCGGCCGTCGAGGCGTGCGTCATGGCGCTCGGGTGCTCGATCAATGACTCGACGCCGCCGAGCGACTCGGCCAGGATGAACACTTCGGTGCGGGCGCACAGATCCTGTGCGGCCTGCCGGCCGCCTCGCATGCGGACCGACACCATGCCGCCGAAGCCGTGCATCTGCCGAGCGGCGATCTCATGCCCGGGGTGGCCGGGCAGACCGGGGTAGAACACGGTGCTCACCGCCGGATGGCCGGAGAGGAATTCGGCGACGGCCGAAGCGTTTTCGCTGTGTCGCTGCATCCGCAGCACCAGGGTCTTCAGGCCGCGCATGGTCAGGTAGGCGTCGAACGGGCTGGGCACCGCACCCGCGCCGTTCTGCAGGAAGGCGAAGGCCGCGTCCAGCTCCGCGTCGTTGGTGATCAACGCCCCGCCCACCACGTCGGAGTGCCCACCGATGTACTTCGTGGTCGAATGCAGCACCACGTCGGCACCCAGCTTCAGCGGCTGCTGCAGTGCGGGTGAGGCAAATGTGTTGTCCACCAAGACCTTTAGCGAGGACCGCGCGCCCAGTTCGGCGAGGGCCGCGATGTCGGCGATGGACAGCAGCGGGTTGGTCGGTGTCTCCACCCAGATCAGCCGGGTTTGGGGCGTGACCGCGGCGCGGACGGCGTCCATGTCGGACAGCGCCACCGGCGTGTAGCTGACGTTCCACTGCGTGAACACCTTGTCGATCAGCCGGAAGGTGCCGCCGTAGGCGTCGTTGGGGATGATCACGTGATCGCCGGGCCGCAGCATCGCCCGCAGCGCGCAGTCGGTGGCGGCCATACCTGAGGCGAACGCGCGCCCGTAGCTGCCCTCTTCGACGGCGGCGAGCGAGGCCTCCAGCGCGCTGCGCGTCGGGTTGCCGGTGCGCGCGTATTCGAACCCGCCGCGCAGCACGCCGACTCCGTCTTGGGCGAACGTGCTGCTGGCATAGATCGGGGCGTTGACCGCGCCCGTCGCCGGGTCCGGCCGGTAGCCGGCGTGAATCGCTTTGGTGGCGAGTCCGGTGAAGTGTCCGGTGTGGTCGTCGCTCATCGACGACCAGCCTAGGTGACGACCGAGTCGGCTACCGCGCCCGCACGGCTAGCTCGGCTGTTGCTCGGTCCCGTCGAGCGGCAGACAAACCGTCGTCATGATCTTGTCCGCCAACGTCTGCCGCTTCGAATCCCACAGCGGGAAAAGGAAACCGATGAAGCAGATGATGGCGTCGACGAAGTGCGCGAGGGAACGCACGATGGACATTCCGAAACCGAGGGGCTGGCCGGTGACCTCGCTGACCACCTTGAACTTCATCACCGATTTGCCGACGCTCGACCCGGTGGTGCCCTGGCGGTAGCCGTAGTTCCAAATCAGATAGATCAGTCCGACCAGCGACGCCAACCACTGCGCGGCCAGGCCGATGGTCGAGTTCTGCGTCACGCAGTACTGGTTGACGGCGTACTGCGTGACATCGGTGATGCACGACGTCTGCTGGGTGGCGACCAGGATCCCGGTCCCGATACCGTGCACGACGGCGTACGGGAGGATGTCGATGATGAACGCCACCAGGCGGGTCAGCCACGGCGTGTAGGACTCCGTCGGCAACGTGCGGATCGCCGGTCCGGGAGGCGGTGGCGCGTACCCACCGGCGGACGGCGGGGGCGGCGGATAGGAGCCGCCGGGCGGCGGCGGAGGCGGCGGATAGGAGCCGCCTGCGGGAGTCGATGGAGGGGGCGGAACGGCCTGCCCACCGGACGACCCGGGCGGCGGCGGAGGTGGTGGATAAGCGTCGCCGGGCGGCGGTTGATCGGTCATGGGCACCCCTTCCACTGCGAACCAGCTGAACCAGGCCGCATTACAGTACCTGAGCGCGCAGCGGCCGGGCGAGACGCGCGTCGCGGCTTGAAGGGGTCGCCGCTAGCGCCGCGCACTTGGTGCGCGGGGGCCGTCCGAGAGGAAACCGAGCAGGTCGTAGCGGGTGATCACCCCGACCGGTTTGCCCTCCTCGACCACCATCAACGCATCCCAGTCGCGCAGCGCCTTGCCGGCCGCGCTGACCAACTCCCCCGCGCCGATCATCGGCAGCGGCGGGCTCATGTGCAGCGAGACGGCGTCGGCCAATTTGGCCCGGCCCTCGAAGACGGCCGAGAGCAGTTCGCGCTCGGAGACGCTGCCGGCCACCTCGCCGGCCATCACCGGCGGCTCCGCGCCTACCACGGGCATCTGGGACACGCCGTACTCGCGCAGGATGCCGATGGCGTCGCGGACGGTTTCGGACGGGTGCGTGTGCACCAGGTCGGGCAGCTCGCCGGACTTGCGGCGCAGCACGTCGCCCACCGAGGCCTGCTCGGTCGAGCCGTCGAGACGGCTGCGCAGGAATCCGTACGAAGACATCCAGGCGTCGTTGAAGATCTTCGCCATGTAGCCGCGCCCGCCGTCGGGCAGCAACACCACGACGAGCGCGTCGGGTCCGGCCTCCTCGGCGACCTTCAGCGCGGCCACCACCGCCATCCCGCACGACCCCCCGACGAGCATCGCCTCCTCGCGGGCCAGCCGCCTGGTCATGTTGAACGAGTCGGAGTCGGACACCGCGATGATCTCGTCGGGCACCGTGCGGTCGTATGCGGCCGGCCAGAAGTCCTCACCGACGCCCTCGACCAGGTAGGGCCGGCCGGTCCCGCCGGAGTACACCGAGCCCTCGGGGTCGGCGCCGATGATGCGAACCTTCCCGCCCGACACCTCTTTTAGGTAGCGGCCCGCACCGGTGATCGTGCCGCCGGTGCCGATGCCGGCGACGAAGTGGGTGACTTTGCCGTCGGTGTCGGCCCAGACCTCGGGGCCGGTGGTGGCGTAGTGGCTGGCCGGACCCTCCGGGTTCGCGTACTGGTCAGGCTTCCAGGCGCCCTCGATCTCCCGGGTCAGCCTGTCGGAGACGCTGTAGTAGCTGTCCGGGTGGTCGGGCGGCACGGCCGTCGGGCAGACGACCACCTCCGCGCCGTAGGCGAGCAGCACGTTGCGCTTGTCCTCGCCGACCTTGTCGGGGCAGACGAACACGCACTTGTACCCGCGCTGCTGTGCCACCAGCGCCAGGCCGACGCCGGTATTGCCCGAGGTGGGTTCGACGATGGTGCCGCCGGGCTTCAGCAGGCCGCTCGCTTCGGCGGCGTCGATCATCCGCACCGCGATCCGGTCCTTCGAGCTACCCCCGGGGTTGAGGTACTCGACCTTGGCCGCCACAGTGCCGGCGCCGTCGGGAACCACGGAATTCAGGCGAACTAGCGGCGTGCCGCCGATGAGCTCACTGATGTGCTGGGCGATCCGCATGCGTTCATCGTCTCAGGCAGGTTCCGGGGGTGCACGACGGCTTCGGAGTTCGCGCCCGACGGGTTGGGCTAGCCGGTGGCCTCACGGATATAGTCGCCGATCTGGCGCAGCGAGCGAACCGCCTCCGGGACCATCGGAGCGGCCAGCTGGAAGTCGTGAATCTGGCCGGGCCACACCCGCACCTCGGCCGGCACACCGACCGCGGCCAGCCGGCTCGCCGCCAGCCGCGCGTCGTGCAGCAACACCTCGGATCCGGACACGTGGATCAGCGTCCGCGGCAGGCCCGGCTTGATGTGCTCGACCGGCTCGTAGATCTCCTCGGGCCGCCCCCCGACTTTGTGCTTTTCGGCCGCGCTCGCAACCAGCGCGGCCAGCGCGTCGAACGCCCGGGCGGAGAACATCGCGTCGGTGTTGATGTTGGGATGGGCCTGCTTGTATTCCTTCGCCAGCTGCAGCAGCGGCGAGATCAATACCAGCGCGGCCGGCTCCTCGCACTCCTCCTGCAGGCGTTGCGCCAGCGCGAGCGCGAGGTAGCCGCCCGCGGAGTCGCCGGCCAGCACGATCTGATCCGGCTCGTATCCGCGCAGCCGCAGCCACTGGTAGCCGTCGTGGCAGTCGTCGAGCGCCATCCCGATCGAATGCTTGGGCAGGAGACGGTAGTTGACCACCAGGATCGGCGCATCAGCAAACTGTGACAGCGCCTCGACCAGCCGACCGTGCGAGTTCGCCCCGCACGTCAGGAACGCGCCGCCGTGAAAGTAGACGACCACCCGCCGGGTGCCGTCCGCGGGCAGCACGCCGGGGGCGCGCACCAGCTGCGCCGACGCGTTGGGCAAGTTCACCGTCTCGCGGACGGTGGCCGTCACCGGGAGCACCACCCGGGCCGCCAGGTCGATGAGGCCCCAGGGCCAGGGGAAGTTGGGGACGTGGCTGCCGACGGACAGAACCGGCCGGACCGTCACCCGCGACGCCAGGTTGGCCACCCGCGCAGCAACGCTGGGCCCGGACTCCAGGACCTCGACCGGGGTGCCATCGCTCATCGCGTACCGGCGCGCCTCGGCGCGACGCGCCTTGAGAACTTGATAAGGACGAAGGGCAGTCCGGGGGGAGCCGGATACCTGACCGGGTGCGCTCATGCTCAACACTTCCTACGTCTTTGTAGTGCGATACAGCATGTGACGAGGCAGCTAAGCGTCTGGTTCAGCGGTTTGCCCAAGGCACTCAGCCGACCCCGCCGACTCAGCTTGACAGGCACTTCTTAAGAGAACATTTAAAAAGCCCGATTCGTTACCAATTTGATTCTTCCCGTGACCACATTGTTGGTCAGCGGACCCCGCAAACATGCAAGCCCATCTAAAATGGACCGCGTGACCATGCGGGTGCCCCGTCGTTCGGCAATCGCCCTGGCCACCGCAGGCGCCCTCGCCTCGACAGGAACTGCCTATCTGGGCGCGCGCAACCTGCTGGCCGGCCAGGCGACGCACGCGCGCACCGTCATCCCCAAGTCGTGGGACATCCCGCCGCGCGCCGACGGCGTGTACACCCGCGGTGGCGGCCCGGTAGAGCGGTGGCACCGCGGCGTGCCGTTCGATCTCAGCCTGATGATCTTCGGCGACTCGACGGCCGCCGGCTACGGGTGCACCAGCGCCGAGGAAGTGCCGGGAGTGCGAATCGCGCGCGGCCTCGCCGAACAGACGGGCAAGCGAATCCGGTTGAGCACCAAGGCAATCGTCGGCGCAACGTCGAAAGGCGTGTGCGGCCAAGTCGATGCGATGTTCGTGGCCGGGAAGCCGCCGGATGCGGCGGTGATCATGGTGGGCGCCAACGACGTGACGGCCCTCAACGGCGTCAGCCAGTCGGCGCAGCGGCTCGGGCTGAGCGTCCGCAAGTTGCGCGCCCGCGGTGCGGTGGTGATCGCCGGCACCTGCCCAGACCTGGGTGTCATCACCGCGATCCCCCAGCCCCTTCGCTCGATCGCACACGAGCGTTGTATGCAACTGGCGCGCGCCCAGGCCGCGTCGGTGCGGGCCGCCGGCGGTATGCCGGTACCGCTCGGGCAGTTGATGACTCCGCAATTCCGGTCGACGCCCCACGTGATGTTCTCCCCCGACGGCTTCCACCCGTCCGCCCCCGCATACGCGATCGCGGCCGACGCGCTGCTGCGTGCGCTGTGCGAAGCGCTGGGCGAGGAGGTCGATCTTCCGCCGCTGGAGTTGGCGGCGTCGACGACCGCGCCGGTGCTCGGTCAGCGCCACACGCGGATCAGCGTTATGTCGCGGCTGTGGCGGCGCCCGGTGCCGGGACCCGCCCCGTCTTCGTGCCCACCGGTCGCCAGCGACTAGATTTGTCCTAGTCCGTCGGCGTCAAGTCAACGGTTTGTGAAGCGAACTCGCCGGAATCCGGAAGGGATTTGAAGGGAACCGTCATGCCTGAAGCCGTTATTGTCTCTGCCGCCCGCTCGCCGATCGGCCGCGCGATGAAGGGGTCGCTGGTCTCCATGCGGCCCGACGACCTGGCCACCCAGATGGTGCGCGCCGCGCTGGACAAGGTGCCCGCGCTCAACCCGCACCAGATCGACGACCTCATCCTGGGCTGCGGCCTGCCCGGCGGTGAGTCCGGCTTCAACATGGCGCGCGTGGTCGCCGTCGAGCTCGGCTTCGACTTCCTGCCCGGCACCACCGTGAACCGGTACTGCTCGTCGTCGCTGCAGACCACCCGGATGGCGTTCCACGCCATCAAGGCCGGCGAGGGCGACGCCTTCATCTCCGCGGGTGTCGAGACCGTGTCCCGGTTCGGCAAGGGCAACTCCGACTCCTGGCCTGACACCAAGAACCCCTTGTTCGACGAGGCCCAGGAGCGCACCGCCGCCGCCGCGGGCGGCGCCGACGAATGGCACGACCCGCGGGCCGACGGCAACGTGCCCGACGTCTACATCGCGATGGGGCAGACCGCCGAGAACGTGGCCATCCTGACCGGCGTCAGCCGCGAGGACCAGGACCGCTGGGGGGTGCGCAGCCAGAACCGCGCCGAGGAGGCGATCAAGAGCGGGTTCTTCGAGCGCGAGATCGTCCCGGTGACCCTCCCGGACGGCACGACCGTCAGTACCGATGACGGCCCCCGTCCCGGCACCACCTACGAGAAGGTCAGCGAGCTCAAGCCGGTGTTCCGGCCCAACGGCACGGTGACCGCGGGCAACGCCTGCCCGCTCAACGACGGCGCGGCCGCGCTGGTGATCACCAGCGACACCAAGGCCAAGGAACTAGGCCTGACGCCGCTGGCGCGCATCGTGTCCACCGGCGTCAGCGGCCTCTCGCCGGAGATCATGGGGCTCGGCCCGATCGAGGCGTCCAAGAAGGCGCTGGCGCGGGCGGGAATGTCGATCAACGACATCGACCTCTACGAGATCAATGAGGCCTTCGCGGTCCAGGTGCTGGGCTCGGCACGCGAGCTGGGCATGGACGAGGACAAGCTGAACGTCTCCGGTGGGGCGATCGCGCTGGGCCACCCGTTCGGAATGACCGGCGCGCGGATCGCGACCACGTTGATCAACAACCTGCAGACGCACGACAAGACGTTCGGGCTGGAGACCATGTGCGTCGGCGGCGGGCAGGGCATGGCGATGATCATCGAACGGCTGAGCTGACCGATCCCCGGAGCTCGCCGTCGAGTGTGCGGCCATGGTCGCGACACGCCGGACAGGCCCGCCCTCAGTGCACACTCGACGCCAACACGAAAAGACCGGCGCGCCAATCGGCGTGCCGGTCTTTTCGTTGAAGAGAACTAGTCGTTCTGCAGATAACTGAGCAGCCGCAGGATCTCGATGTAGAGCCAGACCAGGGTCACGGTCAGGCCGAGGGCGATACCCCAGGCCGCCTTCTCCGGCGCCCCTGCGCGCACCATCTGGTCGGCCGCGTCGAAGTCGATCAGGAAGCTGAACGCCGCGATGCCGATGCAAACCAGCGAGAAGATGATCGCCAGCGGACCACCGCTGCGCAGGCCCAGGCCGGTGCCTCCGCCGACGTGGAACATGGCCAGCACGAAGTTGCCGAGCATCAGGGCCAGCACGCCGAACATCGCGGCGACGAGCATCCGGGTGAACTTGGGGGTGACCCGGATTGCGCCGGTCTTGTAAACCACCAGCATGCCGAAGAAGACACCGAAGGTGCCCATCACGGCCTCCCCGATCAGCACGCCCGCGTTCGCGTGCGAGACCGCGAAGTTGGCGAACACGAACGAGATGGCGCCCAGGAAGAGCCCCTCGAGGACGGCGTAGCTGAGCACGATGGCCGGGCTGTCCTGCTTGCGGCCGAAGGTCGCGACCAGCACCAGCCCCAGACCGCCGAGCGCACCGACCAGGGTCAGCGGCATCGCCAGCGCGAGGTTGGACGCGACCAGGAAATAGGACACCACGGCGGACACCGCCAACACGGCCAGCGTGATGCCGGTCTTGGTGACGACGTCGTCGATGGTCAGCGGACGCGAAGCCCTGGTCTCCTGGTAGGGAGCTTGGTAGGGCGCCGCGTAGGGGTCGGCTCCATAGCCCTGCATCGGGGCCGCGCCCGTGCCGAATTGCGCGTATCCCCCCCGCTGCTTGGGCAACGAACGAAATACCGGGTTGCTTGTCTCCCGCACCGTCGGATCCTCTCTATTGGCTTCGAGCTGTGCGAACACACTCTCAACGATCAGCGTCCCGTCCGAGTTCCCGGCCGACCTGGGCATTTTCCGGTGCCCGCAGCCTTTGCTGTCGTCGCGTTAAAGATAACCCTTACCCGGGGGGATGGCGCCGGTCGTCACGATCTAGATTTTTCGTTCGAGGGTGGACCGGTGATGGGAGGCCAGTGCGTGACCGACGAATCCGATGAGGTTCTAGCCCGCGTCGACGGCAACGTCGGTCTGATCACGCTCAACCGCCCCAAGGCGATCAACTCACTGAATCAGCAGATGGTGGGCGCGCTGAGCGCCATACTCACCCGCTGGGCGGACGACGACGCGGTATCCACGGTGGTGCTCGCCGGCGCCGGCGAGCGTGGCTTGTGCGCCGGCGGCGACGTGGTCTCCATCTATCACAGTGCGCGTAAGGATGGGGTGGATGCGCGGCGGTTCTGGCGCGACGAGTACCTGCTCAATGCCCAGATCGCCGATTTCGTCAAGCCATACGTGGCGCTGATGGACGGCATCGTGATGGGCGGCGGCGTCGGCGTCAGCGCGCACGCGAACATCCGAGTGGTGACGGACACCTCCAAGATCGCGATGCCCGAGGTCGGCATCGGCTTCGTTCCCGACGTCGGCGGGATGTTCCTGCTGTCCCGGGCGCCCGGTGGGCTGGGTCTGCACGCCGCCCTGACCGGAGCTCCGTTTTCCGGAGCCGACGCCATCGCCATGGGATTCGCCGACCACTATGTGCCGCACGACGATCTCGAGGCGTTCACCCGGACGATCGTCGCCGATGGCGTTCAGAGCGCACTTGCCGCGCACGCCGTCGAGCCCCCAGCGAGCGAGCTTGCCACACAACGGGATTGGATCGACGACTGCTACGCCGGCGACACGGTTGAAGACATCGTTGCCAGTTTGCGCCGGCATGCCGCCGCCCCGGCCCAAGACGCCGCCGACCTGATCGGCACCCGCTCGCCGACCTCGTTGTCGGTGACCCTGGAAGCCGTCCGGCGCGCCGCCAAACTCGAGAGTGTGAAAGACGTTCTCATTCAGGATTATCGGGTGTCGTCGGCATCGCTGCGCTCACACGACCTGGTCGAGGGCATCCGAGCACAGCTGATCGACAAAGACCGCAACCCGAAGTGGTCGCCGGCGACGCTGGCCGCGGTGACCGGGGCCGACGTCGAGGCGTATTTCGCCCCGGTCGACGACGACTTGAGTTTCTAGGAAGAGGATTCGCGATGACAGACGCTGCTTACGAAACCATCCTGGTCGAGCGCGACGAGCGCGTCGGCACCATCACCCTGAACCGGCCGAAAGCGCTCAACGCGCTCAACACCCAGGTGATGAACGAAGTGACCAAGGCGGCAACGGAGTTCGACAACGACCCTGGCATCGGGGCGATCATCATCACGGGTTCGGCGAAGGCGTTCGCGGCCGGTGCCGACATCAAGGAGATGGCCGGCCTGACGTACGCCGAGGCATTCGACGCCGACTTCTTCGCCCCCTGGGCCAAACTGGCGGCCGTGCGCACCCCGACCATCGCCGCGGTGGCCGGGCACGCGCTCGGCGGCGGCTGCGAGCTGGCGATGATGTGCGACGTGCTGATTGCCGCCGACACAGCGAAGTTCGGACAGCCGGAGATCAAGCTCGGCGTGCTGCCCGGCATGGGCGGCTCCCAGCGCCTCACCCGTGCCATCGGCAAAGCCAAGGCCATGGACCTCATCCTGACCGGGCGCACCATCGACGCCGCCGAAGCCGAACGCAGCGGCCTGGTTTCGCGCGTGGTGCCCGCCGATGATCTGCTGGCCGAGGCCAAGGCCGTCGCCACCACCATCTCCCAAATGTCACGCTCGGCGGCCCGGATGGCCAAGGAGGCCGTCAACCGCGCGTTCGAATCCACGCTGTCCGAAGGGCTTCTCTACGAACGCCGCCTTTTCCACTCGACTTTCGCGACGGAGGACCAGTCCGAGGGCATGACGGCGTTCATCGAGAAGCGCCCTCCCAACTTCACCCACCGATAGGCATGCGATGAGCGAGCCCGGCACAGCGACGAACACCGAAGCCGGCGGCAACCCCACGGCCGTCACGGAGGAAGCCGCGCGTCCGGATGCCCACCCGCAGACTCGCGAGCCGCAGTCGCCCGAAAAGCCTTGGTGGGTGCGGCATTACACCTTCACCGGCACCACGGTTGGCCTCATCTTCATCTGGTTCTCCATGACGCCGTCCCTGCTGCCGCGCGGCGCGTTGTTCCAGGGGCTGGTCAGCGGCATCTCCGGCGCCATCGGATACGGGCTGGGGGTCTTCGCCGTTTGGCTGTACCGGTACCTGTGGGCGAAGCAGTCCAGTCCGCCCGCGCCGCGCTGGGCGTGGAAGGTGCTGATCCCTATCGGTGCGCTCGGCATGGTGTTGATGGCCGTCTGGTTTCACGTGTGGCAGGACAACGTGCGCGACCTCATGGGTGTACGGCACCTGAAGTGGTACGACTACCCGGTGGCCGCGGGCCTGTCGCTGGTGGTGCTGTTCACCCTCGTCGAAATCGGCCAGTTCATCCGGTGGCTGGTCAGGTTCCTGGTCGGCCAGGTCGACCGCATCGCGCCATTTCGGTTGTCGGCGACCATCGTGGTGGCGCTGCTCGTGGTGCTCACCATCACCGTGCTCAACGGTGTCGTGCTCAAGTCCGCCATGCGCACCATGAACAACACGTTCGCCTCGGCGAACAACGAGATGAATCCCGACACCGCGCCACCGAAGACCCCGCTGCGGTCCGGCGGTCCCGATTCACTTGTCTCGTGGGAATCCCTTGGGCACCAAGGCCGGATCTTTGTGGAAGCCGGGCCAAGAGTTGACCAGCTGGCCGCCTTCAATGGCGCTCCGGCGACCGAACCGATACGGGCCTATGCCGGGCTGAACTCCGCCGACGACATCACGGCGACCGCCGAGCTCGCGGCGCGTGAGCTGCAACGCACCGGCGGGCTGCAACGCGCCGTCGTCGCCGTCGCGACCACCACCGGCACCGGCTGGATCAACGAGGCGGAAGCCGACGCGCTCGAGTACATGTACAACGGCAACACCGCGATCGTCAGCATGCAGTACTCGTTCCTGCCGAGCTGGCTGTCCTTCCTGGTGGACAAGGAGAACGCCCGCCGCGCCGGCCAGGCGCTGTTCGAGGCCGTCGACCGGCTGATCCGCCAGATGCCCGAAGCGCAACGACCCAAACTCGTTGTGTTCGGCGAGAGTCTGGGATCGTTCGGCGGCGAGGCGCCGTTCATGAGCCTGAACAACGTGCTCGCCCGCACCGACGGCGCCTTGTTCAGTGGACCGACATTTCAAAACACCATCTGGACCGACCTGACCTCGACGCGCGACGCCGGTTCCCCGGAGTGGCTGCCCATTTACAACGACGGCAAGAACGTCCGGTTCGTCGCTCGCCCAACGAATTTGGCGCGGCCGAAATCCGCGTGGGACCACCCCCGTGTGGTCTATCTGCAGCACGCCTCGGATCCGATCGCCTGGTGGTCCCCCGATCTGCTGTTCAGCCAACCGGATTGGCTGCGGGAGCGGCGAGGCTACGACGTGCTGCCCGAGACACGCTGGATTCCGGTGGTGACGTTCCTGCAAGTCACGGCCGACATGGCCGTGGCGGTCGACGTACCCGAGGGCCACGGCCACCACTACGTCGCCGACGCGGCCGACGGCTGGGCGGCCGTGCTGTCACCGCCGGGGTGGACGCCCGAAAAAACCGACAAGCTACGGCCACTGCTTCATTCGGACGCCACCTCAACCGGGTAGCTAGAGCCAGCGGCGACCGAGGTCGCCGGAGTTGGCGAGCACTCCCGGGGAGGCATCGAGCGAGCCGGTACCGGAAAGTTGTTCCAGCACACCGGCACCCGCGAGCGCGTGATAGCCGCCGATGACGTCGGTGGCGCGGTGCAGACCGATGTCCAGCAGCGCGGCGGCCGCAAGGCTCGAGGTGTAACCTTCCGAGCACACGATCACCCATTCGACGTCGTCGCCGAGGGCCTCGGGCAGCTTGGCCTCGCTGGTCGGATCGCAGCGCCACTCCAACACGTTGCGTTCGATCACCAGCGCGCCCGGGATCTCACCCTCGCGGAAGCGCTGCGCCTGCGGCCGGATGTCGACGAGCACCGCCCCGCGCCGCAGCGCATCGGGCACCTCGACGGCGGGAAGGCGACGGTAGCGGCGCCGGGCGGATCTCAACACAACATCGATGCGGCTCATCACGGTCCCTCCGGTTGGTCGGTCAATTCGGTGCGCTGGCGGCGCAACCGATTTCGGCCGGTGACCTCGTAGTAGGACATCGCGGTCAGCGGCGGCGAGTAGGCGTGCACGCTGAGTGAAGGCGTCACCGGCTCTCGGGCGGCGCCCGACAGCCCCGAGACGGGCACCGTCACGGGCCGCGGCGCCCACACCACGTCATGCACCCAGCCCAACGGAAACCCGGCCTGATCGCCCGCGTCGAGCCGGCGACGCCGCAGGGCCCGGCCGTCCCAGCGGAATTCGTTGAGCGACCCGGACAGGACCGTCAGAGCGCCGAGGGACCCACCGTGGTCGTGCAGTTCGGTGTGATGACCGGGAACCCAGCTGATCAGCCAGACGTCCAGCTCCTCGTCGCCGTGGATGCGGGTGAACCAGCGGCGCGACTCGGGTATTCCGCCCGGCGGCAGCAGGTGGTCGCAGCGTCCGCTCAGCACGTCGTCGGCGGCCTGGTCGGTGGCGTGCAGGAGGTCGGGGACCCGCAGGCGGGTCGGTCCCGACGCTGGGGACGAAATGGTGCGCGGGCGCAACGCAGCCGGAGCGGCAAGAGGCAAAGACATGGTTGGAGCTCCACAAAGAAGGATCGGACAGGCGGCGGCGTGTTACGGCCGACAACACTCGCAAAATCCGAAGCGCTCCATCACGGCCGCCAGTGTTGCATAGATTGAGAGGATGCGCTGGTGTGGTCAACGGCCCCGGCTGTGGGGCGTGCTCCTGGTGGCGGCGGGCTTCTTGGCGGCCACGGGATGCTCGCCTGACGCCCCGAGCGCTAAGCCCGCGTCCTCATCTCCGCGGCCGGCGGAGCTACCGGTCCGCCCCGGCGCGGCGCCGCCGGGGGCCGTCGGTCTGTCGCCGGCGGGCGTGACGACCAGGGTCGACGTGCCCGCGAATTCGACCGAGGAAGAGTATTACCAGGCCTGTCACGCCGCAAAACTGTGGATGGATGCCCAGCCCAAGACCGGTCAGTCGCTGTTCGAGCCCTATCTGGCGATGATCCAGGCCGCCCCGTCGGGCACCGCGGGCAGCTGGAACGCCCGCTGGGCGGATCTGACACCGGCCCGGCAGGCGGCAGTGATCACCGCCGCGCGCGCCGCCGCCGGCGACGAATGCGGCTAGTCCTTTCGAACTCCTGCGCGATTGAATTCACGGGTACAGAAAGTGCCAACCCGGCCGCTGCAACACCGCTCCGCCGCGCAAAATGAAGAGATGCCGGACGGACCTGGCGGAGTCGGCGCGCGCCGATCGTCACCGACGCGCGTCGCGCTGGCGCTGGGCAGCGGCGGGGCCCGCGGCTACGCCCACATCGGGGTGATCGACGCGCTGCGCGCGCGTGACTACGAGATCGTGGGGATCGCGGGCTCGTCGATGGGCGCGCTGGTCGGCGGTTTGGAGGCGGCCGGGCGTCTCGACGAGTTCGCCGACTGGGCGAAGTCCCTGACGCAGCGCACCATTCTGCGCCTGCTGGACTTCTCGATCAGCGCGGCCGGGGTGATGCGGGCCGAGAAAATCCTGGACGCGGTGCGCGACATCCTCGGCCCCATGGACATCGAGCGGCTGCCCATCCCCTTCACCGCGGTGGCGACCGACCTGTTGACCGGTAAGTCGGTGTGGTTCCAGCGCGGCCCGGTCGACGCGGCGATCCGCGCCTCCATCGCCATTCCGGGCGTGATCGCGCCGCACGAAGTCGACGGGCGGCTGCTGGCCGACGGCGGCATCCTGGACCCGCTGCCGATGGCTCCCCTGTCGGCGATCAACGCCGACGTGACCATCGCGGTGAGCCTGTCCGGCAGCGAGGCGATCGCCAACCGGGAGGGCGAGGCCGGCGTGACCGCCGAGTGGCTGAACCGCATGGTGCGCAGCACCTCCGCGCTGCTCGACACCTCCGCGGCGCGGTCGCTGCTCGATCGGCCGACCGCGCGCGCCGTCCTGGGCAGATTCGGCGCGTCCCCCGCGGAAGCGGAAGGCTGGTCGGACGGTGCGGACGTCGAGGAGCCCACCGCCGGGGATGACGCGGCCGGCGAGCTGGCCGACGCCGCGCCCGAGGTTCCGAAGCTGGGCAGCTTCGAGGTGATGAACCGGACGATCGACATCGCACAGGCCGCGCTGGCGCGCCATACGCTGGCGGTCTACCCGCCTGACCTGTTGATCGAGGTCCCGCGGTCGGTCTGCCGGGGACTGGAGTTCCACCGGGCGGCCGAGGTGATCGCCGTCGGCCGTGCGCTGGCCGACGAGGCCCTGGACGCTTTCGAGAACGAACGAACCGCGCCGCCCGCGACCGAAGCCTGAAACCCGCGCTGCCGCAGCGCGTTACGTCCCCGCTCGATCAGACGCCCAGGAAGCGCGCGACGCCCCGAGCTTCGCGGCGGCCCTGCTCGCGTCCCGCCAATGCCGACGCGACGCGACAGGCGGGGTCCAACGGGTTGGGCCCGAAGGCCGCCAGCGAGTCGGCGTCGGCGAATACCGCGTACGTCGTGCCCGCGAAGGCGGAGATCTCCGCGGCCGGCCCGTCGCCGAACGCCGACGGCGTGTCCACGCCCGATGGCACCAGCACCACCGCCGTGTCGCAGTCGCCTGCCGCGCTGAGGTTGACCGAGCTGGCGATCCCGCCGTCCATGTAGCGGCGGCCAGCGATCGCCACGGGCGGCCACGCCCCGGGTACCGCGCAGCTGGCCGCCACCGCATCGACGAGGTCGACGCCGGATTCGCGATCGAAAACCACCAATTCGCCGGTTTCCACGTCGATCGCGGTGATCCGCAGCGCCCGATCGGGCCAGTGGTGCGACGGTAGGCGCTGGGCGACCACCTCGCGGCGCACCGGCGGTGGAACGGTTTTCGTCGCCAAAGCCACAGCCCCGATCCGCTGCATCTGTTGCCGGGTCTTGTTCAACGGATCCGCAAAGGGCTCCGCCAGGGCCGCCAGGAACATTTCGGTGATCTCCTCGACGTCGACCCCGGAATCGATCTCGGCCGACGATTCGGCGACCTGCCGGTCGAACAGCACGTCGAGCGTGCTGCCGGTGCCGATCTGCGCGGCGACGGCGGCGCCCGCAGAGGTCCCCACCAGCACGTCCGAACCCAGCAACAAGTCGGCCACCGTCGGCGACACATCGGCGATGCCGCGCAAAACGCCTGTCTCCCAGGCTATTCCCGCTATTCCCCCACCCGCCAGCACAAGCGCTCGTCTGGTTGTCACGCCCACCCACTCTGCCAGGCCGGCATTGGGCTAGCGCCGGGCGATCGGCAGCGCGTGCTGCGATTCCTGCGCCCGCGCGCTCAGCTCTTCCCGACGCAGCAAGTGCGCGGGCGGGTCGGGCAGTATCAGACTGCGTTCGACTTGCAGCGCGGCGTCGATATGGAGCAGCTCACCCGGCTCGAGCAGCCGCCAGCGGGGGTCGTCGTCCATGCGTTCGGTGGCGAACACGACCGACGGGCGCGTGCACAGATGTTCCGACCGCGCGTGAATTCGCTTGGTGCGCAGATCGAATTTCGGGGCCTCCGTCGGCGCTTCGGCGGACCGATCCATGACGTAAAGCTCATGGGTTTCGGGATACCGCAGCGCCCACATGTCGGTCGCCGTGCTCAGTAGCACGTTGACCGCATAGATCGGCACATTGGAGGCAAGCCATTTCATCGCATCGGTCAGGCCGGCGGTCACGTCACCGTCGAGTGCCCGGATCGAGGCGGTGACCAACGCGAACACCCGCTCGGAATCGGTGTCGCCCAGGACCAGATCGTCGGTGCCGACCTCGCGGAGCCGTTCATCGAGAGCGTCCAGCCCCTCCAGCACGCCGTTGTGCGCAAAGATCCGGCCGTCCTGCAGGAACGGGTGGGTGTTGCGGACGTCGAGCGCACCGGTCGTGGCGTAACGCACGTGCGCGATGAAGGTGGTGCCGGTCAACTCGTGGGCTTCGGTGGCGAAGGCGGCGTCCTCCCAGGCCGCCATGGGTTGCTTGTCCAGCTGCGGCCGCCCGAGGCCGTCGAAGACCCCAAGGCCAGTGCCGTCCGGGTTCCTTCGGCTCTGATCGGCGAGGCTGTCCGGGGCGTCCAACAACCAGAACGTCGCCGTGCAAACGTCGGTCCCGGCATGCAGCCCGAAAAGTCGACACATGGTCTCGACGGTACCCAGCTTCAGCGGGTCAACACCTCGACGAGGTCGATCAGCACCCGGCGTGCGTAGCGCTTCCACAGCATCCCGAAGAGCGGCAGGCCCGGTGCGGACAGGACGGATTTCGGGTAAATGGCCCAGCGCCAGGTGATCTCGGTGCCGCCAGCGGTCGGGGTAAAGATCCACTCACCGGTGACCGAGCCGACCAGCAGCGCCATCGGACCGTGGATCTGGGTGAGCCGGTAGCCGAACGATCGCGGCGGGTCGACGCTGGTCAGGTCTTCGCGCGCGCTGCCGCCGCCGGCCAGGATGATGGTGCGGCTCTGACCCGCCGCATCCCAGGCGCCGGTCTGGCTCCGCACCTCCTTGATCGGCGGTATCGGCCCATACCACCGGCCGAAGATCTCGGGCAGCGGGATGGGCAGGGTGCCGTGAAACGCCGCGTCGGGCGCGACGGCCACCACGTGCGATTGTTAGACGACGAGGGGCTGGGGCATGAGGCTCCTTCCTGCCCTGGGTTATTCGCGGAGACTCGCCCTCAGTCCCGGGCCTCGACCACCCAGTAGCCATGCTCGGCGTAGCGCGCGCGGATGGCCTTCTTGTCGTACTTGCCGACGCTGGTGCGCGGAATCTCCTCGACGAATGCCCACCGCTCGGGCAGCCACCAGCGAACCACCTTCTCAGCGAGGAACTTTCGCAGGTCCTCGGCGCTGACGGTGGTGCCCTCCTTGGCCACCACGACGGCCAGCGGCCGCTCCTGCCACCGCTCGTCGGGCACGCCGACCACCGCGGCCTCGACCACATGTGGGTGCCCGATCAAGTTGTTCTCCAGCTCGACCGATGAGATCCACTCGCCACCGGACTTGATGACGTCCTTGGCCCGGTCGGTCAGGGTGACGAAACCGCGTTCGTCGAGCCGTCCGACGTCGCCGGTGCGCAACCAGCCGGAGTCGAACTTTGAGTCGTCGGCCGTCAGGTAGTACGAGCCGGCGATCCACGGGCCGCGGACTTCCACCTCGCCCACGGCCTCACCGTCGTTCGGCAGCACCTGGCCTTCGTCGTCGACGATCCGCATCTCCACGCCGCAAACCGGTTGGCCCTGGGTGGCGCGGAACGCCCAGTGCTGGTCCTCCGGGGTTCCCGGCGGGGGCCAGGCCATGGTGGCCATCGGGGACGTTTCCGTCATGCCCCACAATTGCCGGATCTGAACGCCGTGGTTCTCCTCGAAGGTGCGCATCAGCGACACCGGAACGGCCGAGCCCCCGCAGACCACCAGCCGCAACGACGACATGTCGTGGCCGGGTTCTTCCTCCAGCCGATGCAGGACGTCGTTCCAGATGGTGGGCACCGCGCCCGCCACGGTCGGCCGCTGGTCTTCCACCATGCGAATCAGCGACCGCGCGTCGAGGTGGCGGTCGGGCAAGACGAGGTCGGAGCCGGCCATCAGGGCGGCGTAGGGCAGGCCCCACGCGTTGGCGTGGAACATCGGCACGATCGGCAGCACACTGTCGATGGAACCCACGCCGATGCCATTGGTGGTGCAGGCCGCCATGGTGTGCAGGTAGCTCGAACGGTGGCTGTAGACAACACCTTTCGGGTTTCCGGTGGTGCCGCTGGTGTAGCACATCGCGGCTGCGGACTTCTCGTCGATCTGCGGCCAGTCGAACTCGGTGGATTCCCCCGCGAGCACGTCGGCATACCGCAGCACGGTCTTGTCCGACCCCTCGAACGGGGCGATGTCACCCTCCCCCACCGCGATCACGGTGTGCACGGTCTTGAGGTCGCCCAGCACCGGGGCGAGCAGCTTGGCCAGCGACATATCGACCAGCACCACCTGGTCTTCGGCTTCGTTGGCGACGTAGGCGATCTGCTCGGCGAAGAGGCGGATGTTGAGGGTGTGCAACACGGCGCCCATCGACGGCACCGCGAGGTAGGTGGTCAGGTGTTCGGCGTTGTTCCACATGAACGTCGCCACCCGCTGGTCCCCGTCGATGCCGAGGCGGCGCAATCCGTTCGCCAGCCGAGCGGCGTCGTGACCGAGTTCGCGGTAGCTGATCTGCCGATAGCCATCCTCGGTGGCGGTGGTGACCGTGCGCTCGCCGTGCAGACCGCAGCCGTGCCGCATGATCGCGGTGATCGTCAACGGAAAGTCCTGCATCGTGCTGTCCATTGAGGTACCGCCTTTGGATCCCGGCGCAGCGTTCGCCTGATATCAACCGTCGAGACGCGGCGTGGCCGCATCCCGGGCCGGAGGCGATGAGCCGCCGCCGGCAGCCTCCACCCTAAGCCCGAGTTCGGCGCCGGCGTCGGCGATCACCCTAGGCGAGTACGGGTTCCCGCTGAGCCAGTGCGGGCAGCCGAGCGGTCGATGCCTCAGCCGGTCCCCCGCCCGCGGCGATCGGCACGACGGTGACCACTCCGGAATGACCGGCGATGTAGAGATACCTGCCGTCGGAGCTCTCGACCACGCAGGACGGGCCGTTCGCCGCCGCGATGTCGCCGATGACGTCGTGGGTTCGCGTGCAGACCACGGCGACGTGGTCGTCGCTGACCAGGTAGGCGCGGCGGCCGTCGCGGCTGAGCGACAAACGAGTGAGCGGACCGGCGAGCTCGCTGAGCTTGCGGGTCCCGGTGATCTTGCGGGCCCGGGTGTCGATGACGTCGAGCACCGCGCCGACGACGGGGCCACAACTGGCCACATAGGCCGTGGCGCCGTCGTCGCTCAGCGCGACGTCGCGGATCGGCAAACCCAGCTCGTAGGCGCCGACGATGTCGGCCCGCGACCCAGTTTCGATGACGACGAGCTCGCCACCGGACGGCCCGTTGGTGGCCGCGTACAGGTGGCGTCCGTCGGGGCTGAGGCGCACGCAGTCCGCGGTCGTGCCGGGCGTGGCGGCGAGTTCGATTACCTGCAAGTCGTCCGTGGTGGTGTCCACGACCGAAACATCGGCGCCGTGGGCGCCGTTCCGGCTGGCGTAAACGAACCTCCCGTCGGCACTCACGGTCAGATCGCTCACGCTGTCGGCCAGCGGATGGGTCGCGATTCGCGCGTTCGTGGTGAGGTCGACGACGTCGATGGAGTCATACGAGAAGGACGCGGTGCTGATGTAGGCGCGGGGGGAGGCCCCGCCGCTCATGGCTATCGCGAACGGTTCGTTGACGCCGATGGTCTGCACCACCCGACGCGCGTCGGTGTCGATGATCGATATCGTGTCGCGGCCGTGATTCGCCACCACCAGCCGAGTGCCGTCGGGGCTGACGCCGATGTCGCTGATCGGACCGTTTCGCACCGGGATGTGGACGACCGGGGCGTCGTCGAACCTGAACACCCGCTCGTCTCGATCGTCCTGGAAGGCCTTGCGGTCGTTTACACCGCTCACGCTGCACCGCCTTTGCTATGTTGTCGGCGCGGAGGCGAACTCGCCGGGACTTGCGCGACAATTCGGCCGCCGGATCCAGGAGGATCTCAGCACCGAAAGGCGCTGACGCGACTGGTTTTGCGAGTCTACCGGCCGAAAATCGCGTCAAAACTAATGAAGTCCCCCGACGTTAGCTACGTCACCCCGCGCACTCAGGTTCTGCTCAGGCTTTCAATTACGCTGTATCGCAGTCGCTTACCCGTAGCGAAACTGACGCAAACGCGCTTCCGGCGGATTTCGCGTTCGTCGCTAACGTCCCCGGTCAGCGCGGTGGAGTTGTCCGGATTAAGAAATTCTCAGGGTCCGGGGCGCGAAGAGGGAAAGATCACACCGCGTCGGCTAACTGAATTGGGTGCGTGGCCGGGGCAGTGCACCCCCGTCGACGAAGATGTCCAGCTTTTCGTTGTAAAACGCCACCAGACCGGCGATCTGGCCGACCGCGGGCAACGGGTAGTGATACGTCCAGGCCAGGTCCGGATGCAGGGCATCACCCGACCGTACCGACCAGTAACCCGACGTGACGCCCTTGTACGGGCACAGCGTCTGCGTGGAGCTGGGTTCCAGATGCGCGAACGCGATGTCAGTCGGGTCGATGTAATACCTTGTGGGCAAACCAGTTTCGAACAGCAGAACCGGAGACCTGGTGTCGGCCAGCACTATTCCGTCCAGCTCCACCCGAACATGTCGGTGTGAGCGCAGCGCGTCAACCCGCGAATACGGATTGCGCGGGTGGCCGTAGATCGGTTCGTCTTCCTCGAACCACCGCAGCGGATTCCATTCGAATCGCACCATTCCGGCCACCGAGCCGCCACCGTCGGTATCGAACACGCGCGCGGCCGACGGATGGGTCTCCCCGGCACCCACTAGGGAGTGTAACCGCGACGGACCGAATTGCACTTTCTGCGAATAGTTTTCGTCGTGCAGGAACTCCGCACGGACATCGGCCAGCGGGATGTAGTACTGCGGGTAGTACGGGACCTCCCACACATACAGGGCCGCCGTGGTGTCGAAGACCAGCGCGTCCCCGAGGTAGCCACGCACCCGGCGCGGCGCGGGCTCGACCCTGCCGCGCTCAGCGGCCATCTGCGGGTAGTCCCGGTCGGCGGTCACGCCTGGTCCTTGGACGCGAGCCCGGCCGGCGCATGGGCGATCGCCTTGCGGATGGCGTCGGCCAGCGCCAGCGCGCTCTCCTCGGTGAGTTCCAGCGCCACCCGCGCCGACGGCCCGAGTTCGGGGTTGATCACGTCGATGTTGACGGTGTGGCCGTAGGGCGCGTGGACGGGGTGATCGACGTAGACCGTCGCGCGGCTGGCGCCGAACCACCCCGTGGCGCCCTTGCCACTGCCGTCGATTCCGACGTGTTCGGTGAGATAGGTGCACATGGGGAGCGGAACCTAACCTTTCAGCTGGGCGGCGAAGAAGTCGTCGATGCGCCGCCAGCCGTCCACGGCCGCCTCCGGCCGGTAGGCGGGCCGGTCGACGGAGAAGAACGAGTGCCCCGCGCCCTCGTAGGAGTGGAACTCGTGCGGCTTGTTCAGCCTGGTCAGCTCCTCGTCCAGGGCGGCCACCGCGGGCGGCGCCGGGAAGCGGTCGTCGAGCCCGAACAGGCCGAGTAGCGGGCAGCTCAGGTTCGGCGCCAGCTGCAGGATCGGCTTCATGGCCTTGGGCATGCCCTCCGGCGGATCCTCGACGATGAAGGCGCCGTAGCAGTCCACCGCGGCGTCGAACGGCAGCGAGCATGCCGCCAGGTAGGCGTGCCGCCCGCCCGAGCAGTGCCCGATGACGCCGAACTTGCCATTGGCCCCCGGCAGGGAACGCAGGTGCTCGACCGCGCCCGCGACATCGCCGACCAGCCGCTCGTCGGGCACACCGCCGGCGGCCCGTGCCGCCGCCGCGGCGTCGTCGGGCGACGCACCGGGGGCCTCGCGCGAATAGAGGTTCGGGGCCACGGCGTGGTAACCGCTGACGGCGAGCCGACGGACGAACTCCTTGGTTTCGCGGTCGTAGCCGGGCATGTGATGGATCCACACGACTCCGCCGCGCGACCCCTCGGCGAGCGGCATGGCCCGGTACGCCTCAATCTCGTCGCCGCCGTGGCCGGTGATGGTGATGGTTTCCGCCCGGATGGCGTCTGGGCTGAGCGCGTTCATCGCAACTCCTTTGGGGCTCCGTGGTTGGCCGCAACCAACGTATCGGACACCCTCGCGCGTTCAGCGCCGTTTGTCGCGCACCTTGTAGGTCGAGGGCCACGACTTGCGGGACTCATCCCCGGTCAACGGGGTGCCCATGCCCCCGACCTTGACGTTGTAGGCCTCCTTGCCGGGGCCGACCTCCCGGTTCGCGTGTTCCTGGGCGAGGAAGTACAGCTCGTCGATGGTGGCCTCGTCGTACGCGACGAACGAGGTTTCTCGCGCGACATCGTCGATGCCGGCCAGCATCCGCTCGGGCAGGAACCGCGATGCCAGTGCCGCCAGGGCCAATAGCGTGAACGGGATAAGCCAGTAACACACGTACGACAACGGGGTCTTGGTGTCCAGGGTGGTGGCGTCACCGCGCACGATCGGCGGGATCGCCGACGACACCGTCATGCCCGTCGCCGTTCCCACCCAGATCCAGCTCAGGACGCTGACGACCCTTCCGAATAGCTCGGTCTTGGTGACGTCGGCGGGTTGTTCCGCGGCCACGAACGCGCGCACGAACGGCTTGCCGGTCAGCGTTCCGGCCAGGGTCACCACGAGGAACCCGGCAACGCTGAGCGGCAGCATCCACCGCTGGGCGAACCACTCATCCCGCGCGAAAGTCAGACCGGTGAGCACCACAAATACGGCGGCAGAACCGATTTCGAACGTCCGCTCGGGTTTGCCGGTGAGGCTCCCGACCACCATCGCAATGGCTGCGATCGCCAGCCCCGCCAACGCCGAGGCATGGAACGGGACGTTACCGACCAGCACCCAGTAAGCGATCCACGGCGCAAGACCAGACAGCATGCCCACGAGTGGCCAGTGTATGAGTGGCGGTTCCACGCGCCGTCAGCGGCAGGCCCAAAATTTGGTCCGCAGAGCCAAGACGTGAATGGTGCGGCACCTCCCCTCGCTGTGATCGCCGCGCCACCAAGGGTTTCCCGACGCGCCGCCGCGGGCAGGAGAGGGCTTATGACCCTTGGCGTCAGCGCCCATCTGGGTCAAGGTTGAGGCCATGGAACGCGCGGCGACACCGGCCGAAGGCGTGGTGGCGGTCGGCGCATCCGCCGGCGGCATCGAAGCGCTGTGCGAGTTGGCGGCGGGGATGCCGCCGGATTTCCCGTTCGCCGTCATGATCGTCATCCACATGAGCCGGGGCGGGCCTTCCCTGCTGGCCCAGATTCTCGACCGAAGCGGCCCGTTGCCGGCGTTCGCGGCGGTCGACGGCGCCGTCCTGGAGGCCGGGCGGATATACGCCGCCGTACCCGACCACCATCTGCTGGCCCGCGACCACCGGGTGGCGCTGGCGGATGGCCCGTGGGAGAGCGGTCGACGACCGGGGATCGACGCGCTTTTCCGGTCCGTCGCGCTGGACTACGGCCCGCGCGCCATCGGTGTCCTGATGTCGGGACTGCTTGACGACGGCGTCGCCGGGCTGCGCGCGATCAAGGCCAAAGGAGGAATCACCGTGGTTCAGGAACCGACTGACGCTCTGTTTCCCGACCTACCGAAGAACGCCATGAGGGCCGGCGTGGCGGATCACACCGCGACGGCCAAGGAGATCGGTAGCTTGCTGGCGCAGCTGGCCGATCGCGACGTCGAAGAGCCGGCGGCCGACCCGGACGGTCAACTCGAGCTGGAGAATCAGATCGCGATGGACAGCCAGTTCGCCGCGTCCGTGGGTATCGAGGATCTGGGGCCGCCGACCGGGTACACCTGCCCGAGCTGCAACGGCGCTCTGATCGCCGTTAACGACAACGGATACCGCTGCCAGGTCGGTCACGCGTGGACGGCCCAGTCGCTGCTGGTCGCTTACGGCGACGAGCTTGAGGCGGCGGTTTGGGCGGCGATCCGCAACTTGAAGGACACGGCGCGACTGTCCCGCACCCTGGCCGAAAACGCCGAGAGCGCAGCGGATTTGGAAGGCTACACCGCAACGGCCAACCGGGCCGCACACGCGATTGTTGCGTTGCGTCAGGGTCTTCTGACGGCAAAGGCCGACAACTAACGGGATGGGTTGGTGTTCAACGCCATCGCCAGAAAATCGAGGCGCCACAGCGACTGGAACAGCGTGCGCCCGAATTCCCTTACCAGAAGGGCGTTTTCCGGACCGACGTCGCCGCGCTGTGCCACGGACTCGATGATCTCCCGGATCGCGCGACGGCCGTCGACCAGCTGAACGAACGGCAGCTGAGCCGGGTTGAGCTTCAGCTTCGTGCCGGGCAAATGGATCTCGTCGCCGGACAGCAGGCAGGCCGTCCGCAGTAGCGGAACGTAGTCAAGCGCCCCGTCCGTCGAGAAATCGATTGCGTAATGCTCTTTCGGACGTTCCGGGCGGCAGGCGATGAAGAAGTGGGTGGCATTCGCCGGCTGCAGGCGTTCCATCACGGACCAGAGTTTGATGTCGGGTAGTTGGTTCAGCATCGCCTGGAACTGGCTCGCCGGCGCGACGAAGGCGTGCGGATAGTACGGCGTTTTGTGAAACCAGCCCTGGAATGCCAGTCCGGCGGAGCCGACCAGGTCCAGGCATTCTTCGACGGTGTAAGTGCGCTGGCGACTGTGCAGGAAGGTGTCGACCAGGGCACCGTCGGACAGCAGGTCGCGGGCGCCGTTCAGGTAGGGGCGAACCGGGTGGTCGGCGGGCAGCACCGCGATCGCCTCTTTGACCATTTGGACCGAAGTGTCATCCTGCTTCAGCCCGAGGTCGCGGAACGCCGATTCGAGCATGTCGACCCCGATCCGGCCGTACTTCGCGTAAAGCATGACGCCGAGCGCCCCATCAGTGCGCAGGCAGCCGCCAAGCGCTTTGAGCCCGGCCAGTGGGTCCGCCATGTGGTGCAAGACGCCGGTGGACACGATGAGGTCGAAGTCGCGGGACAGCGTCGACACCTCTTCGATGGGAAGCAAATGCAATTCCAGGTTGTCCAGGCCGTGCTCGTCCTTCAAATACTGCTGGTGCTTCAGCGCTGACCGGCTGACGTCGATCGCGATCACCTTGGCGGCGCGATTCATGAAGGCGAAAACGGCCGCCTGGAAGGTGCCGCAACCCGCGATGAGAATGTCGAGGTCCGGCTTGTACTCCCGGTCAGGCCAAAGGACGCGGTGCGCCCAAAATGGATCGAACCAATCCCAGTGATTCTTGGTCCACGCCGCGAGATCGGCTACCGGGGGCGGATACTCCCACCGATCGTATTGACGGGAGACACCGTCACCCCGCGGATCGTCGGTCACTTCGGCGCGGCTCCTTCGCGGTGGGGTCGCGACCAACTTACTGCGCCTCGCGTCGTTGGGCTTGCCGACGGCATGCCTCCGCGTTCACATCAGCGGCGGACCCGGGATCAGCCAGATCAGCGAACTGTCCATCTGCCCCCGGTACTGCGGGCAGTAGGCGGCCACGGAGAGGCCAACGAAGTAGCCGGATTCCCTCCTCGTGAGATCGGTATCGCGCATCACCTTCAACGCCAGAACGCTCGCATTCGCGTTGTTGTCGAATCCCGTGCACACCCGGTGGGCCATCGCGATCGCGGTGTCGCTGTCACGCACTTCGATCCCGTAGTTCACCAACGACGCGATGAAAGCATCATCGACTGGATCTGCTGATGCTGACGCCGAGGAGAACGGCACGGCGGCCAACAGCGGGACAGCACAGATCGCCAACCACTTCCCGAGACGACCGTCCATACCCTCTGCGGTCTCCTTCTGCGCGTCGGAAACGATCAACTCGGCGTCGACAGAGGCACCTTCGCGGCGCTCACAGCCTGCTCGGTCTGTCCGTTCGTCTCCGGCGCGCTTACCGCTCGCATGTCGAGGGGTTGGGTACGCCATCCGGCGTAACCGAGGGCGGCGCTGATCGCGGTATAGACAACGGCCTCCGTCCACATGAAGCCGACGCCCCATTTCCTTCCGAGGAAGATGGGCTCGTCGATGATGCCGGCGGATGCGGCGATGGCGTAACCCGCGTGCGCATAAGCGATTCCGGCGAACGCTCCGCAGAAGAATTTGCTCACTTCGCGATTCATTTCCTCGTCCTCTCTCGGTTGCCGCAAGTCGTGTGATCTCACTGTGGTCCTGCCCTCGAGCTGGAGGTAGGGGCCAAGGTCCTCCCGCGTCGGACCCTTTGTCGCTTCTCCCACACAGCGCGCCGGCAGGCAGGAGCGGCCGGAGCGGACCTATCCCTGCCCGTTGACGATGCGATCGCGGACGGCGGTGGCGGTCGAGAGATGCCCCTCCGCAGAGTTCATGAACTCACCCGCGTGCCGGGCCTCGTTCGCATCGTTGTCCTCGACCGCGGCGACGCAGAAGTGGGACGCGGCGTCGAAATCATCGAGACTGGCTTGCAGTGCGTCGGTGAGTTCTTTGTCGGGGGAAGGCAGATGGCCCTGGAGGAAACTTGCCGCGTCATGGCCCTCGTGGCAGGCCGCTCCCAGACTGGCGTAGTCCTTATTGCCGATGGCATAGGTGGCCTTGCCCATGGCGATACCCAGGTCTTGCATGTGGTCCTCGGTCAGTTGGACCCATCCGCGCACGACCTGAGCGTGCGGCGTTGTAGTTGTGGTCCCGCTGCCGCTGGTGTGTGTTCGTGGCGAGCAGCCGGCGACGAGAAGCACCACTGCGGCGCCCACGATGGCTTGCTTGATCACCGTTGGCCTCCTAAACCCTGTGAACGGTGATCCTTCGCCCCGACCGCGCCCGGCCGACAGGGCACAAAGGCTCTACGTCCACGAGCAGGATGGCCGCGATTCGATCGTGGGCTCAGCGGCGGGGAAACAGGCCGTGGGTGGCGGCTGGCGATTCTCGCACCGTGTGTTCTGACGTGCGCGCACGCCGGTGCCCCCAGTCGGACTCGAACCGACACTGTGCGGATTTTAAGTCCGCTGCCTCTGCCAATTGGGCTATGGGGGCCCGGCGGCGAATGTAGCGCGCCGACGCCGAATCCGGGACATCGCGTCGGTCTCGAAATAGGCGAAATTCGCAAGATGCGCCGCGAGAGCGCCTCAGCTAGGATCCGCGCCCGCGCCGCTTAACCACGGTTTTCCTTTAGGTAACAGATGACACCGCTATGTCGGCCAACGGGGAAGTGTTAAAACTGCCGACCTCATCGTTAAGAAGCCGTAAACGGCTGTAACCCTGCCCCTTTCGGCCGGGAACGTGGACTTGGGGGTCGTTAGTGTTACGCCAACGCACAGGGGCCGTTACGCGAACACTCAGGGTCGATCCACCGCATGGGGGTCGGCCGTTCCGAACAGTAGGGAGCAATCGATGGCATTTTTGACGACACAGACAGAAGAGATGCTAGCTGCGGAGGCGTTGCTATCGGGCATCAATACAAACCTGGCGGCGCAGAACGCGGGCGCCGCGCCGGCGACGACAGCGATCATCCCCGCGGGCGCCGACCCGGTGTCAGCTCAGCAAGCGGCCATCTTCACGGCGTACGGCACCCAGTACCAGGCGATCGCCAGCGAGGCCCAGACGCTGCTGGAACAGTATGCGCAAACGCTGGGCATCAGCTCCGGTAGCTACACAAACACCGAGGCCGTCAACGCGGCCCAATCCGGTATTCAAGCTCTCGATTCGATAAACCCCAGCGCGTCTGCGGGCACAACGGGCTCCAACCCGCTCGACGTCCTCCAGTGGCTCCTCGGCGGCACCGGCAACTACAGCGGCGGCCTCGGTGGACCCTTCAGCCTGTCGGGTAACGGAGCCAATATCGGCAACATCGGCTTCGGCAACTGGGCCTCCGCCGGTTCCGACCTGCTGGGTCTGGCCGGTGGCGGTTTGCTGGACACCTCCGCCGCCGACGCAGCGGGTTCGGCCGCCGACGCCGCTGGCCTCGCCGACAGCACGGCGCCGATGGCCGGCGGCATGGGCATGGGCGGTGTAGGCGCGCTGCCTGCCGCAGGCCTGGGCCAGGCGACCATGGTCGGCAAGCTGTCCGTGCCGCCGACCTGGGCCGGTCCGGCCACCCCCCTGGTCGGTACCAGCGCCGCACCGCTGCAGACCGTGGGCTGGACCGCTGCCGCACCGCAGGCCGGTACGGGAACGATCATCCCGGGCATGCCGGGAATGGGCGCGGCTGCGCGCAACAGCGCCGGCTTCGGTGCGCCGCGCTACGGCGTCAAGCCGATCGTCATGCCAAAACCGGCAACCGTTTAGCCCTTCGGTCAATCCCCACAGACTTCGAATTCCAAAAGACAAAAGGAGCAGGAAACACAATGGTTCTTGACTTTGCAGCAATTCCCCCGGAGATCACCTCCTCGCTCATCTACTCCGGCGCGGGCTCGGCGCCGCTCATGGCAGCCGCCACGGCGTACGCCAACCTCGGTGCCGAGATCAGCACGACGGCGACCCAGTGGGAGTCGATCATCTCGCTGCTGACCAGCGAGCAGTGGACGGGAGGTGGCTCGGCAGCGGCAGCGGCAGCGGCCCAGCCCATCATCACCTACCTGACCGAAACGGCCGCGACACTGGAGCAGGCCAGCGCCCAGGCCATGGCGTCGGCCGCAGCGTTCGATGCGGTGTACGCGGCGGTGGTGCCGCCACCGGTCGTCGTGGCGAATAGAACGCTGCAAGCTTCGTTGTTGCCTTTGGCCATTCTCCCTGGCGTCGCCGCCGAGATCGCCGCGTTGGACGCGGAGTACGCCGAGATGTGGGCCCAAGACGCCGCCGCAATGGCGGCGTACCAGGCGGCCTCGCTCGCCGCCGGGGTGCTGACCCCCGTGACGCCGCTGACGTCGACCACCAATCCGGCGGCGGCCGCCGCGATCGACAACAGCGCCGTTGCCTTCGACGCCACGAACGGCACGGGACAGGGGCTGGCAAACGCTCTGAGCATCCCGGGCTACACACCCCCGCCGATTCCGAGCAGCGCGGGCCTACTGCAGTCGATCGACGGATTCCTCGGCACCCCGTCGGTGTTCAACAGCATCAACGGCGCCGTCAACACCGCTGCATGGTGGGTCTGCAACACCATCCCGACGGCGGTCTCCCTGGGGCACACCTTGGGTTCCGTGCCGTCGATCCCATTCGCCCTAACCGACTCCGTCACGCCTCTCGCCGGCGGCATGGTGCAAGGGACCATGGTGGGCTCGGTGTCGGGTGCGGGAGCGTCGGCCGCGCTGGGCGAGGCTTCCGCGGTCGGCGGGCTGTCGGTGCCGGCCGGCTGGAATGCGGCCGCCCCAGCGTCGCTGGCTTCCTCCACCGCTCCCCTCGAGGGCTCGGGCTGGACGGCGGCGGCCGAGGCCGAGCCCGTCACGGCGATGCCCGGCATGCCGGGGATGGCCGCGGCGGCCAAGGGCGCCGGCGCCTACGGCTCCGGGCCGCGGTACGGCTTCAAGCCGATCGTTATGCCCAAGCAAGTTGTCGTCTGATGTCGGGATTACCGGTACGGGAAATAAGGGGGTACATGTCACCCGTTTGAGGCGATCAGTTAACCGGTAGGCCGTAATCTGTCCATAACGCGGCCACCACCGCATCAATTAGAACTGTTAAGACTTCGACACCGAAGCTTGAAGGATAAGGAGAAAGCAACATGGCAACACGTTTTATGACTGACCCGCACGAAATGCGGGCGATGGCGGGCCGCTTCGAGGTCCACGCCCAGACGGTTGAGGACGAGGCTCGCAAGATGTGGGCATCCTCGATGAACATCGCCGGCTCGGGCTGGAGCGGTCAGGCGCAGGCCACCTCGTACGACACCATGGGCCAGGTCAACCAGGCCTTCCGCAACATCGTCAACATGCTCCACGGAGTGCGGGACGGACTGATCCGCGACGCGAACAACTACGAGCAGCAAGAGCAGGCCTCGCAGCAGATCTTGGGCAGCTAACACTCGAAACCCGCTGTCTTCCAACACTTTAAGGAGCCAAGCAAATGACCATTAACTACCAGTTCGGCGATGTCGACGCCCACGGTGCCTTGATCCGCGCCCAGGCCGCGTCTCTGGAGGCTGAGCACCAGGCCATCGTTCGCGATGTGCTTGCGGCGGGTGACTTCTGGGGCGGTGCCGGTTCGGTGGCCTGCCAGGAGTTCATCACCCAGTTGGGTCGCAACTTCCAGGTGATCTACGAGCAGGCCAACGCCCACGGGCAGAAGGTGCAGAGCGCCGGCAGCAACATGGCCAGCACCGACAGCGCCGTTGGGTCCAGCTGGGCCTGACACCGCGTTTCACCCGAAAGGGCCCGCACACCGTGGTGTGCGGGCCCTTATCGTTTCGAATGCCTTGCGGCCCCGGCTTATCCGGCCACCGGCGAACGCGGGATGAGCGAGGGGCGGAACCCGATGCGGTGAACCGCGCCGTCGGACTCGCGGCCGACCATGGCGCCCAACGGCAGCTTGGAAAGGCCGGTTGCCGACGACGGCGTCGTCGCGGCGCCCCACCCAGCCGGCGCCGTGCTGGCGTCGAGCGCGGCGGGGAGCGGCGTCACCGATGACACCGTGTCGGCCCAACTCGGCGGCACCGACAGGGTCCCCAGCGAGGCCGCCTGGCCCACGCCCGCCGACGCGCCTTCGCCCAGCCCGCCGATCGGACCGAGGGCCCCAAGGCCACCCATGTTCCCCAGCCCTGCCAAGCCCTCGGCACCCGCGGCGCCCTCAATCGAGTTCACACCGGCGAAGTCCAGCGACAGCCCGTACAGGTCGATCCCGATCCCGCCGCCGTCGGCGCCCAGACCGGCACCGTCGGCGCCCAGGCCGGCCACATCGGAGGCCAGCCCGGCCGTGTCGGCTGCGCCGGAGCCACCACCGAGGGCCGCCGCCAGGCCGGACGCGGTGCCCAGGCCGGCGTTCGCGGTCTTGGTGGCGCCCTTGCTCGTATCGGTCAGGCTGGACAGCGCGCTGAGCGGGGCGGACGCCCCCGACGACCCAAGCGACGCCCCGGTACCCATCGCGGCCTGCGACATACCGGAAGTCGATCCCGGGGCCGACAGGCTCTGCAGCGCCTGCGGCACCGAAGACATCAGGTGCGCCGAAGTCGTCTGGGCGGTGCTGCCGGCGTGGGTGCCCATCGCCTGGGTCATGGCGGCGGCTTGGCCCGCCACCCCGCCGGGATTGGTCGTCCGGGGCGGCGGCGCGAACGTGCTGAAGGCCGCAGCGGACGCCGAGCTGGCGGCGTAGGTGTACATGGCGGTGGCGTCCTGGGCCCACATTTCGCTGTACTCGGCCTCGGTGGCCATGATCGCCGGCGTGTTCTGCCCGAGGAGATTGGTGGCGATCAACGCCGTGAGCCGAGCCCGGTTGGCAGCGATGAGCGGCGGCGGCACCGTCATCGCGTACGCAGCTTCGTAGGCCGTGGCAGCGGCGGTGGCCTGGACCGCCGACTGCTCGCACAGCTCGGCGGTGGTCCGCAGCCACACCACGTACGGCGCGACCGCGGCGGCCATCGACGTCGACGTCGGGCCCGCCCACTCCTGCGTCAGGGTCGTGACCACCGATTCATATCCGCCGGCGGCCGAGTTCAACTCGAGGGCCAGTGAATCCCATCCCGCCGAGGCGGCCAGCAGCGTTGCGGGCCCGGGCCCCACATACATCCGACCGGAGTTGACTTCCGGCGGCAACGCGCCAAAATCCATTACTTTCCTTTAACTGGTTGAGTTTGCCGAAGCGGCGGCCGCGGGCATTGAGCCCACGAGGCCGAGCTACGAAAAGCGTTCCAAGCGGCCAATTTTGGTAACGCGAGTCAGGACTCCGTCGTCCCCCGCATCGAGGCTACGCATTCAGCTGTCACCACATTCGGCGAAATGCAGCGCCTTGCAAATAAATCAAACCCGTTCTCGCGCGGGCGGTTTTGTACATATCCCCTGGAATTGCCTGGCAGATCAAACCAACGGCTGTGCTAGCCCCGCCCCTTTGGCAAACCAGCTCGTAAACAAGGCGCCGGATGCGACTCATATAAAACTCATATTTGACTGCCGTCGCGGTGACTTGTCCCGCACCCACATTTGAGTGCCCTATGAACTTCGTGACAGTCAGGTGTGTGCCTTGCCAGAATGTAGGAACATGACCGCAATGTCGGGCTACGCGGGCGGCCAGCGCCCTCGCCAGGCCATCCTCGGGCAGCTGCCCAGGATTTACCGTGCCGATGGATCGCCGATCAGGGTCCTGTTGGTCGATGACGAGCCGGCGCTGACCAACCTGGTGAAGATGGCGCTGCACTATGAGGGATGGGTTGTCGACATCGCCCACAATGGCCGCGAGGCCCTCGCCAAGTTCGACAAGGTCAGTCCCGACGTGCTGGTGCTCGACATCATGCTTCCCGACGTGGACGGGCTGCGAATCCTGGAACGCGTCCGCCAGTCCGACGCTTACACTCCGACGCTCTTCCTCACCGCGCGGGACTCGGTCATGGATCGGGTCACGGGTCTGACCGCCGGCGCCGACGACTACATGACCAAACCGTTCAGCCTCGAGGAGCTGGTCGCCCGGCTACGCGGGTTGCTGCGCCGTTCCGGCCAGCAGTCGCCCCCGGCCGCCGAGACCCTCAAAGTCGGCGACCTGAGGCTCGACACCGCGAGCCGCGAAGTGACCCGCGACGGCACACAGATATCGCTTTCCTCGACCGAGTTCGAACTGCTGCGCTTCCTCATGCGCAATCCCCGCCGCGCGCTGAGCCGTACCGAGATCCTCGACCGCGTCTGGAACTACGACTTCGCCGGGCGCACCAGCATCGTCGATCTCTACATCTCGTATCTGAGAAAGAAGATCGATTCCGGGCGCGAACCGATGATTCACACCGTGCGCGGCGTTGGATACATGCTGCGGCCCCCGGAATGAGCCGAGACCGGGACGCCATGTCCGGGGACCTTCCGCGGTGGCTGCCCCGATCGTTACGCCGACAGCTGCTCTTGGGCGTATTGGCAGTTGTCAGCGTGGTGTTGATGACGGTCGGGATCGTGTCCGTGCTGAGCCTGCGCGGCTATGTCACCGCGATGAGCGACGCCGACGTCGCTGATTCTTTGGACGCGTTGGGCCACTCGTACACGAAATACGTTAGAGGCGAACAGGACCCGGCTGGCGAGGCCAAGCCACTGACTGAGGCGATGCTGCAGTTCACCGATCAGACGCCGGGAAATTTGATAGTGGTGCTGCACAACGGCACCGCGATCGGGTCGGCGGTCTTCTCGGAGGCCGAAGCACGGCCCGCGCCCGCCGACGTGGTCCGCAAAATCGAGGCGCAGTCGTGGGCAAACGGCCCGCCGCGAACCGAAAACCTGGGCAGCCTGGGCTTCTATCGGCTCAAGAGCCACGTCGATGGATCGGATGTGCTGGTCGCCGGGGTGTCGCTGAACCTCGCCGACCGAATCATCGCCCGCAAACAGGTCACCACCACCCTGCTCATCGCGGCGGCGTTGGCGGTCACCGCGGGCCTCACCTTCTGGGTCGTCGGCTACACCCTGCGACCGTTGCGCCGGCTGGCCGGTATCGCCGCGGAAGTCGCCGCCATGCCGCTGACCGACGACGACCACCGAATCAGCGTCCGGGTACGACCGAAGGACACCAACCAGCAGAACGAGGTCGGCATCGTCGGCCACACCTTGAACCGGTTGCTGGACAACGTCGATAGTGCGCTGGCGCAGCGCGCCGAATCCGACCTGCGGATGCGGCAATTCATCACCGACGCCAGCCACGAGCTGCGGACCCCGCTCGCGGCGATTCAGGGGTACGCCGAACTCACCCGCCAAGACAGCTCGGAACTGCCGCCGACCACCGAATACGCGCTGGCACGCATCGAATCCGAAGCCCGGCGCATGACGCTGCTTGTCGACGAGCTGCTACTGCTCTCCCGCCTGGGCGAAGGACAAGACCTGCAAAGCGAGGACGTCGACCTTGCCGACCTGGTCGTCAACGCCGTGAACGACGCGGCGGTCGCGGCACCGACGCACCATTGGGTGAAGGACCTCCCCGACGAGCCGGTGTGGGTCCGCGGGGATCAGGCGCGGCTGCACCAGCTGGTCAGCAACCTGCTCCACAACGCCAGGGTGCACACCCCGCCCGGGGTCACCGTCACGACCGGGATCACCTGCCACCGTGACGGGCCCGAGGCGCCGTACGTGGAACTGACCGTCGCCGACGACGGCCCAGGCATCGACTCGGACCTTCTCCCCCGCTTGTTCGAACGGTTCGCCCGGGCGGACAACTCCAGGCTCAACAGCTCGGGCACCGGGCTCGGCCTGGCCATCGTCAATTCGATCGTCAAGGCCCACCACGGCTCGGTCACCGCCGAATCCAGCGAGGACACAACGGTTTTCCGGGTCCGGATCCCGATGATCGACGGCCCGGGCGCCGAGACCGGATAGTCGCACGGATTTACGCGCGCGGCCGAGCGTTAAGAAACCGTAAAGGCGCCCCGCGACGCCGTTAGGAAAGTGTCAACCAAAGGCCCTAGCCCCGCGGCGCCAACTAATTTCAAGCTGAATTCGCCTCCGAGATAGCGCCGTGGCTGCCTCGACGAGGCCTTTTCGTATGCACGTGAGCGGGGCGGAACGGAGACAAGATGGGCGTGTTGGTGTACATCGTGCTCACGATGGCGATTTTCGCCGTACTGGGCGTGGTGCAGAAGTTGGTCGAGCGGCTGTGAGCTACGAAAACATCGTCGGTTTAGCCCTTTCCGTCCTTCTCGCGCTGTTTCTCGGCGCCGCTCTGCTCTTCCCGGAGCGCTTCTGATGGGCGAAACAACGGCAGGACTGGTTTTTCTCGCCGTCCTCGTCGGGGCGCTGGTCGCGGTGCATGTGCCCCTGGGCGACTACATGTTCCGGGTGTACACGTCGGCGAAGCACGGTTACGTCGAGCGGGTCATCTACCGCTTGACCGGGGTTGACGCGAGCTCGGAGCAAACGTGGGGTGCCTACGCGCGCAGTGTGCTGGCGTTCTCGTCGATCAGCATCCTGTTTTTATTCGTGCTCCAACTCGTGCAGGGCACATTGCCGCTGCATCTGCACGATCCGGCCACCAAGATGACCCCGGCGCTGGCGTGGAACACCGCCGTCAGCTTCGTCACCAACACCAACTGGCAGGCCTATTCCGGCGAAACGACACAGGGCCACCTCGTACAGATGGCCGGCCTCGCGGTGCAGAACTTCGTTTCCGCCGCCGTCGGCATGGCGGTGGCCATCGCGCTGGTGCGGGGATTCGCCCGCACGCGCACAGGCGAGCTGGGGAACTTCTGGGTCGACCTGGTGCGCGGCACGCTGCGCATTCTGCTGCCCATCGCGACCCTGGGCGCGCTCCTCCTGGTCGCGGGCGGCGCGATTCAAAACTTCCACTTGAACGACCAGGTGGTCACCGCACTCAACGGGGCGCAGCAGACGATCACCGGCGGCCCGGTGGCCAGCCAGGAAGCCATCAAGGAACTTGGCACCAATGGCGGCGGCTTCTACAACGCGAATTCCGCCCACCCGTTCGAGAACCCGACCACCTGGACCAACTGGCTGGAGATCTTCTTATTGCTGGTCATCAGCTTCTCGCTGCCCCGCACGTTCGGGCGCATGGTGGGCAGCAGGAAGCAGGGATATGCGATCGCATCGGTCATGGCTTCGCTGTGCGCGATCAGCATGACGTTCATGATGTGGTTCCAGCTGCGGCACCACGGCACGGTGCCGACCGCGGTCGGCTCGGCGATGGAGGGGGTCGAGCAACGCTTCGGCGTCGCCAACTCCGCGGTGTTCGCTGACTCGACGACGCTTACCTCCACCGGCGCGGTCGACTCCTTCCACGATTCCTACACCAGCCTCGGCGGCATGATGACCATGTTCAACATGCAGCTCGGCGAGGTCGCGCCCGGCGGCATCGGGTCCGGCCTCTACGGCATGCTGATCCTGGCGGTGATCACCGTGTTCGTCGCGGGCCTGATGGTCGGCCGCACCCCCGAGTATCTCGGCAAGAAGATCAATCCCCGCGAAATCAAGCTTGCGGCAAGCTATTTCCTGGTCACCCCGCTGATCGTGCTGACCGGAACCGCGATCGCGATGGCGCTACCCGGCGAACGTGCCGGCATGCTGAACTCCGGGCCGCACGGGCTGTCGGAAGTCCTGTACGCGTTCACCTCCGCGGCCAACAACAACGGGTCGGCTTTCGCCGGAATCAGCGTCAACACCACCTGGTACAACACCGCCCTCGGACTGGCCATGGTTTTCGGCAGGTTCCTGCCGATCGTGCTCGTGCTCGCGCTGGCCGGTTCGCTTGCCAGGCAAGGCCAAACCCCGGAATCGGCCGGGACGCTGCCCACCCACCGGCCACAATTCGTGGGAATGGTCGCCGGGGTGACCCTGATCCTCGTCGCCCTCACCTTCCTGCCCATGCTGGCGCTCGGACCTCTCGCTGAAGGAATTCACTGATGACCGCGACCACCGCCGAGCCGACTGAGCAGTCACCGCCCGCCAACTCCCCGAACACCAAACGGGTGCAGGGCGGTTTGCTCGATCCGAAGATGTTGTGGAAGTCGACGCCGGACGCCCTGCGCAAACTTGACCCCCGTACCTTATGGCGCAACCCGGTGATGTTCATCGTCGAGATCGGCGCCACCTGGAGCACCGCGCTGGCGATCATCAACCCGACCTGGTTCGCGTGGTTGATCGTGGGGTGGCTATGGCTCACGGTGTTTTTCGCCAACCTCGCGGAGGCGGTGGCCGAAGGCCGCGGCAAGGCCCAGGCCGAAACGCTGCGCCGCGCCAAGAGTCAGACGTTGGCGCGACGACTCAAGGATTACCGGCCGGGCGCACCGGCCGTCGAAGAAGAGGTCGCCGCGCCGCTGTTGCAGCAGGGCGACTTCGTGGTGGTCGAGGCGGGGCAGGTCATCCCGGGTGACGGTGACGTCGTCGAAGGCATTGCGTCCGTGGACGAATCGGCGATCACCGGCGAGTCCGCACCGGTAATCCGCGAGTCCGGTGGTGACCGCTCGGCCGTTACCGGCGGAACCACCGTGCTCAGCGACCGCATCGTCGTGCGGATCACCCAAAAGCCCGGGGAGAGCTTCATCGACCGGATGATCGCGCTCGTCGAGGGTGCCAACCGGCAGAAGACGCCCAACGAGATCGCGCTCAACATCCTGTTGGCCGCGTTGACGATCATCTTTGTTTTCGCCGTCGCCACGCTGCAGCCGTTGGCGATCTATTCGAAGATGAACAATCCCGGCGTCCCAGACACCCAGGCGCTCAACGCAAACGGTGTCACCGGGATTGTGATGGTGTCGTTGCTGGTCTGCTTGATCCCGACGACCATCGGCGCGCTGCTTTCTGCGATCGGCATCGCGGGCATGGATCGGCTGGTGCAACGCAACGTGCTCGCCATGTCCGGACGCGCGGTCGAGGCCGCCGGTGACGTCAACACGTTGCTACTCGACAAAACCGGGACTATCACGCTCGGCAATCGGCAGGCCGCCGCCTTCGTCCCCCTCGACGGCGTCACCGATCAACAACTGGCCGACGCCGCCCAGTTATCCAGCCTCGCCGACGAAACACCCGAGGGACGCTCGATCGTCGTGTATGCCAAACAGCACTTTGGGCTACGTGCGCGCACTCCCGGTGAACTCTCGCACGCCCGCTGGGTGACTTTCTCGGCGGCCACCCGGATGTCCGGCGTCGACGTCGACGGACACCAGCTGCGCAAGGGCGCGGCCAGCTCCGTCGCGGAATGGGTCCGCGGCCAAGGCGGCAAGGTTCCCCAGCAGCTCGGCGAGCTCGTCGACGGCATCTCGGCGGGCGGCGGCACTCCGCTGGTCGTCGGGGAGAGCCGCGATGGCGAGGCGGCGGTGCTGGGCGTCATCCACCTCAAGGACGTCGTCAAGCAAGGTATGCGCGATCGATTCGACGAGATGCGCAGGATGGGCATCCGGACGGTGATGATCACCGGCGACAATCCCTTGACCGCCAGGGCGATCGCCGATGAGGCCGGCGTCGACGACTTCCTCGCCGAGGCGACGCCCGAGGACAAACTCGAGCTGATCAAGCGGGAGCAGGAGGGCGGCAAGCTGGTCGCGATGACCGGCGACGGCACCAACGATGCGCCGGCGTTGGCTCAGGCCGACGTGGGCGTGGCGATGAACACCGGCACGTCGGCCGCCAAAGAGGCGGGCAACATGGTCGACCTCGACTCCGACCCCACCAAGCTCATCGAAATTGTCGAGATCGGCAAGCAGCTGCTGATCACCCGCGGCGCATTGACCACCTTCTCGATCGCCAACGACATCGCAAAGTATTTCGCGATCATCCCGGCCATGTTCGTCGCCCTCTTCCCCGGGCTGGACACGATCAACATCATGCGACTACACAGCCCCGAGTCGGCGATCCTGTCGGCGGTGATCTTCAACGCGCTCGTGATCGTGGCGCTGATCCCGCTGTCGCTGCGCGGCGTGCGCTACACACCGAGCAGCGCGTCAAAGCTGTTGAGCCGCAATCTATATATCTACGGCCTGGGCGGCATCGTCGCCCCGTTCGTCGGAATCAAGTTGATCGACCTGATCGTCCAATTCGTCCCGGGGATGTCCTGACATGAGCTTCTCGAATTTCGTCCGCATGCACTGGGCGGCCTTACGTACGCTGCTGGTGCTCACCGCGATCACCGGCATCGCCTACCCGCTGTTCGTCTGGCTGGTCGCGCAGATACCGGGGCTGCAGGACAAGGCCAACGGGTCGATCCTGACCGCCGAAGGGAAGCCGCTCGGCAGCCGGCTGATCGGTCAGCTGTTCACCGACAAGGCCGGTAACCCGCTGCCCCAATACTTTCAGAGCCGGCCCTCGGCGGCAGGCAACGGCTACGACCCGTTGTCGTCGGGCGCGAGCAATCTCGGGCCGGAAAGCATCGTCGACACACCCGCCGATCCCGCCCAATTGTCGGCCGGCAAGTCCGCGTCGGATGCCGGATTCAAGCCGAGCCTGCTGACGACGGTCTGTTCACGCAGCGCCGCAGTGGGCCGGCTCGAAGGGGTCGACGGTTCGCGGCCGTTCTGCACGGGCGGGGGCGTGGGTGCCGTCCTGTCGGTGATCGGACCCCGCGACGCCCGGGGGAACGTCGTCCATCCCACCCGGGTGGTCAGTGTCAACGAGCCGTGTCAGGCGGCGACGCCGTTCCTGGCGCTCTACGAGGGTGTGCGGGTCGAGTGCGCCAAGTACGGCGAGGACTACACGATCGGTCAGATCGTGCCCGTCCGCGGCGCCGCACCCGCTAACCCGGCCGTGCCCGCCGACGCCGTCACAGCCAGCGGCAGCGGCCTCGACCCCGACATCTCACCGGCCTACGCCGATCTCCAGGTCGCCAGGATCGCGAGGGCCCGCCATGTCAGCCCCGATCAGATACGTGCGGTGTTGGCGCAGCATCGAAGCGGCCGCACCCTCGGGTTTTTCGGTGAATCGTGCGTCAATGTGTTGCAACTCAACCTGGCACTCGATCACAAATATCCGGTCTCGAGCTAGGGCGATAGGGGGATGATGGTTGACGTGAGTGTCGTTGACCACCGTCCCAAGCGTGGCGAGCTGCGGATTTACCTCGGCTCAGCCCCGGGGGTGGGCAAGACGTACGCGATGCTGGGCGAGGCTCATCGCCGGCTCGAACGCGGAACCGACCTCGTGGCCGGCGTGATCGAGACGCACGGCAGGGCGAAAACGGCTGAGCTGCTTGAGGGCATCGAGTTCGTTCCGCCGCGCTACATCGAATATCGCGGCGGCACCTTCCCCGAGCTCGACGTTCCGGCCGTCCTCGCTCGCAAACCGCAAGTCGTTCTCGTCGACGAACTCGCGCACACCAATACCCCGGGCAGCAAGAACGCCAAGCGCTGGCAGGACGTCGAGGAATTGCTGGGCGCCGGGATCACGGTGATCTCCACCGTCAATGTCCAGCACTTGGAGAGCCTCAACGACGTCGTCGCCCAGATCACCGGTATCGAGCAGAAAGAGACGATCCCGGATTCCATCGTCCGGCAGGCCTCGCAGGTCGAACTGATCGACATCACGCCGGAGGCGTTGCGCCGCAGGCTTTCCCACGGAAACGTCTACGCCGCCGAGCGGATCGATGCGGCGCTGTCGAATTACTTCCGACGCGGAAACCTCACCGCCTTACGAGAATTGGCACTGCTCTGGCTGGCCGACCAGGTCGACACCGCGCTCGCCAAATACCGCGCCGAGAACAAGATCACCGATATGTGGGAGGCCCGCGAGCGGGTCGTGGTGGCGGTCACCGGCGGCCCGGAGTCGGAAACGTTGGTGCGTCGGGCTTCCCGGATCGCTTCGAAGTCCAGCGCCGAGTTGATGGTGGTGCATGTGATCCGCGGTGATGGGCTGGCCGGCCTGTCGGAGGCGCGGATGGCGAAGATTCGCGAGATGGCGAGCAGCCTGGACGCCTCGCTGCATACCGTGGTCGGTGACGACATCCCCACGGCATTACTCGATTTCGCCCGCGAGATGAACGCCACCCAGCTGGTGATCGGCACTTCGCGGCGATCGCGGTGGGGACGGATCTTCGAGGAAGGCATCGGCGCCAGGATCGTCGAGCAGTCGGGGAAGATCGACGTGCACCTGGTCACCCACGAGGAATCCAAACGCGGCTTTCGCGCCTCGTCACTGGCGCCCAGCGAGCGGCGGGTGGCGTCATGGCTGGCGGCCATCATCGTGCCGTCGGCCATCTGCGCGGTGATCGTCGCAGCGCTCGATCCGTATCTGGGCACTAGCGGCGACAGCGCACTGTTCTTCGTCGGAGTGCTGCTGGTGGGACTGCTGGGAGGCGTTGCGCCGGCTGTAGTCTCGGCCGTGCTGTCCAGCCTGCTGCTGAACTACTTCCTGACCGCCCCCCGGCATACCTTCACCATCGCCGAACCCGATGCCGCCGTCACCGAACTGGTGCTGCTGCTGGTAGCGGTCGCGGTCGCCGTTCTCGTCGACGGTGCAACCAAACGCACCCGGGAGGCCCGGCGCGCCTCACAGGAGGCTGAGCTGCTGATCCTGTTCGCGGGCTCGGTATTGCGCGGTGCCGATCTCGAGACACTGCTCGAGCGCGTGCGCGAGACTTACTCCCAACGGGCGGTCAGTATGCTGCGCGAACCCGGCGAGGAGGATCGTTCCGGCGGCAGAAAGGCCGAGGTCGTCGCCTGCGTGGGCAGGGATCCTTGTGCCGCCGTCGATTCCGCCGACACCGCGATCGAGGTCGGCGACGACGAGTTCTGGATGTTGTTGGCCGGCAAGAAGCTTTCCGCGCGCGATCGCCGGGTGCTGAGTGCGGTGGCCAAGCAGGCCGCGGGCCTGATCCGGCAGCGCGAGCTGGCCGAGGAAGCCAGCCGGGCCGAGGCGATCGTGCGCGCCGACGAGCTGCGCCGCTCGCTGTTGTCTGCGGTCAGCCACGACCTGCGCACGCCGCTGGCCGCGGCCAAGGTCGCGGTGTCCAGCTTGCGCGCCGAGGACGTCGCCTTTTCGCCCGCCGACACGGCGGAACTGCTGGCGACCATCGAGGAATCTATCGACCAGCTGACCGCGTTGGTCGGGAACCTTCTTGATTCGTCGCGCCTGGCGGCCGGCGTCGTACACCCCGACCTACGCAGGGTGTACCTGGAGGAAACGGTGCAACGGGCGCTGATCAGCATCGGCAAGGGCGCCACGGGTTTCTACCGATCCGCCATCGATCGGGTGAAGGTCGACGTGGGTGACGCCGTGGCCGTGGCCGACGCTGGGCTGCTGGAACGTGTTCTCGCCAACCTGATCGACAATGCGCTGCGCTACGCACCCGACTGTGTGGTTCGTGTCAACGCGGGACGCGTGGGCGATCGGGTCCTGATCAACGTCATCGACGAGGGCCCCGGAATTCCGCACGGGACCGAGGAGCAGATCTTCGAGGCGTTCCAGCGCCTCGGCGATCAGGACAACAGCACGGGGGTGGGTCTGGGCATGTCGGTTGCGCGGGGCTTCGTCGAAGCGATGGGCGGCACCATCGCGGCCGGTGACACCCCGGGCGGCGGGCTGACCGTGACGGTGGAATTGGCTGCCCCGGAAGCGATAGGTGAGCGATGACTCGGGTGTTGGTGATAGACGACGAGCCGCAGATCCTGCGGGCGCTGCGCATCAACCTGTCGGTGCGGGGATACGAGGTGATCACCGCGTCGAGCGGTGCCGGCGCGCTGCGGGCCGCCGCCGAGCACAAGCCGGACGTGGTGATCCTCGACCTGGGCCTGCCCGACGTCACCGGTATCGAGGTGCTGGCCGGGCTGCGGGGTTGGCTCACTGCGCCGGTGATCGTGCTGTCGGCGCGCACCGACTCGTCGGACAAGGTGGAGGCCCTCGACGCCGGGGCCGACGACTACGTCACGAAACCCTTTGGAATGGACGAGTTTTTGGCCCGGCTGCGGGCGGCCGTCCGGCGCAATGCCGCGGCCTCCGAGCTGGAGCAGCCGGTGGTCGAGACGGAGGCGTTCACCGTCGATCTGGCAGCCAAGAAGGTCACCAAGAACGGCGGGGAGGTCCATCTCACCCCGACCGAATGGGGAATGCTCGAAGTGCTGGTACGCAATCGCGGCAAGCTGGTCGGCCGTGAAGAGCTTCTCAAAGAGGTGTGGGGCCCGGCATACGCCACCGAAACGCATTACCTGCGTGTCTATTTAGCGCAGTTGCGACGCAAACTCGAGGACGACCCATCGCACCCCAAGCACCTGTTGACCGAGTCGGGCATGGGTTATCGCTTCGAGGCGTGAGCTCCCACGCCGCGGTGGGCGGCGGTCACATCTGTCACGTGCGCCTCCATGCCGGAGCATTCGACAAATTGCCCGCCTCATAGCGACAACGCGCCGCCTCACGCAGAGCCAGCACGCGCTGATGGATTCGGTATTCGGTAGAGCGCGGGATCACCCTCGACGCGTACCGGCCGCGGCCGACGCGACGCACCCTGTCTCGGCCGATCTCCCAACGCAAGGCGTCCGAAATGACCTTCGAGGCCCTACCGGGAACGTGAAAACCATGCCGGGTGAGAGCCTCGATCATTTCGCCGATGGTTGCTGGCCCATTGTGCGCGAGGTATGTCGTGAGCACGTAACGCAGTTCGATTCCCTGAAGATTCATCGCCGCACCATCGCATACCGGTCTGACATCCCGAGTTTGTCGCTATGAGGCGGGCAAATCGTCGAATGTCCCGGCGCGATGACGCAAGTGACTGCTGTGACCTACTGCGCAATCGACAGCACGATGCCGTCCAGGATGTCACGCTCGCTGACGGTCAGCTCGTCGATGCCGGCACGGGTGCGCAGCTCGCGCGCCAGCTCCTCCACGACGATCGCGCCCCCGCCGATCACGTCGGCACGCCCTTCGTGCATCGGCGGGAGCGCCGCACGCTCGGATCGGGACATCGCGATCAACCGCTCGCACACCGCCAGCAGATCGCCGCCGGGGACGCGCGAAAGATGAATGGCCGCAGAGTCATACGCCGTCATGTTGTGGGCCAGCGCGGACAGCGTCGTCATCGTGCCGGCCAGCCCCACCCACGTCCGCGCCCCTTCCACCGGCACGACGCCCAGCGCGACGTCAAGACCCTCGCGCACCACCGCGCGGGCCGCCTCCACCTCGTCGGGCGTCGGCGGGTCCGAGTGCAGGCAGCGTTCGGTCAGCCGGACACAACCGATGTCGGCCGAGTAACTCGCCACCACCTTGTCGCCGCCTACGACGATCTCGGTAGAACCGCCGCCCAGGTCCACGACGACGAAAGGCCCTGCCGCAGGATCTAATTCGCCGACGGCTCCACGGAAGGAAAGGGCGGCCTCCTCGGCGCCGGTGATCACCTCCGCCACCGCGCCGGGCACCACGGCACCCAACACGTCGGCCGACATCGCAAAGAAGACATCACGATTGGCGACGTCGCGAGCCGCCGACGTGGCCACCATCCGCACCCGCTCGACGCCATGGCGCTCGAGCAGCGACGCGTAATCGGTCAAAGCGTCCCGGGTCCGGGCGATCGCTTCCGGCGCGAACTGGCCCGTCGCGTCGACGCCCTGTCCCAGCCGCACGATCCGGGTCTCCCGATGCACGTCGCGCAGCCGGCCGTCGGCCACATCGGCGATCAACAACCGAATCGAGTTGGTGCCGCAGTCGATTCCGGCGAGCCTGCTCACCATTGGCCCGCCACCAAAACGCCCGCCATGGCGGGTTCGGGGGCCAGGATCGCCAGCGCCTCATCACCGAGCGGATTGCAGCCGGGTCCCTTGGCCAGCGAGTGCGCGATCAGCACATGCAGGCACTTGACCCGGTCCGGCATTCCGCCACCGGAAAACGTTGTCCCCAGCGGCTCGATCGCGTCTCGTTCGGCCAGATATGACTCATGCGCTCGCCGGTACGCGGCCGCCAATTCCGGGTCATGCCGCAGCCGCTCGGTCATCTCACGCATCAAGCCCGTCGTTTCCAGCCTGCTCGCGGCCGCGGTCAACACCGGATGTGTCAGGTAGTAGAGCGTCGGAAACGGTGTCCCGTCAGGAAGTTTCGGTGCGGTCTTCACCACGCCGGGCTCGCCGTTGGGGCAGCGGTAGGCAATCTCGAGGACGCCGCGCGGCTCACGCCCGAGCTGACGCGCCACGGCCTCCAGGTCGTCACGATCAACCACCGGGCGCCGTGGGGTTCGGCGGGCCCGGCGGAACGGGACCGGCTGGGCCCGGTTCCGACGGGGCGGGCGGGACTTCGGCCGGGGGAACATTCGCCGGCGGCAGGTGCGGCGCGTCGGCGATGGTGTGCCAGAGCGACGTGTACCAGGGATCGCCGTTGGCCGGTTTCGCCGCCTGGCTTCCCGGCTCGGAAGGTGTCGCCGCGGTCGGCGGAAGCTGGACCTGGAACGGGATGTCGCCCGGCTTCACGAACCCGAGCCGCTCGCGGGCCTGCGCGGCGATGTAGGCCGGATCACCGAGTTTCGCCTTCTTCTGCTCGAGTTCGGCGATCTGAGCGCGCAACGCGGCTTCGCTTGCCATCAACTGATTCATCTCCGTGCGCTGCGCGAAGTAGGTCCGCACCGGGCCGGCGATGGTGAGCGTCAGCACGCAGACGACCGCGGCGAGCACCGCCGCCCGCCGCGCGGTGAAACCCAGCCGCTGCTCGGAGCGCTGTTCGACCGATTCGACCGCCTGGCGCTTGATGGGCTCGACGACATGCTCGGCCGACCGTGCGCTGGGCTGCTTCCCGGTTCGGGACGGCTTGGAAGAGGGCTTGGCCGTGCGGCGGCGCCGAACCGAATCCCCGGCCTTCCCCGGACGCGATGCCGGGGAGCGCCGTTTCGGATCCGGCTTGGCGGACAAGCTATTTGGCCTCCGGCGCATACCGCGGGAACGCCAGATCGCCGGCGTAGCGGGCGGCGTCGCCCAGCGCTTCCTCGATCCGCAGCAGCTGGTTGTACTTGGCGACGCGCTCACTGCGGGCGGGTGCGCCGGTCTTGATCTGCCCGCTGCCGACGGCCACCGCCAGATCGGCGATCGTGGTGTCTTCTGTTTCGCCGCTGCGATGGCTCATCATCGTGCGGTACCCGCTGTGATGCGCCAGCGCGACCGCGTCGAGGGTCTCGGTCAGCGTGCCGATCTGGTTGACCTTGACCAGCAACGCGTTTGCCACGCCCTTTTCGATACCCTCTTCCAGGCGCTCGGGATTGGTGACGAAGATGTCGTCGCCAACGATCTGGACGCGGTCGCCGATCGCCGCCGTCAGCGCCGCCCAACCTTCCCAATCGTCTTCGGAGAGCGGGTCTTCGATCGAGATCAGCGGGTAGGAGCCGAGCAGGTCGGCATAGAACTCCGTCATGTGGTCGGTGCTGCGGGTGCTGCCCTCGAAGATGTATCCGGTGCCCGCGTTATAGAACTCGGTGGCCGCCGCGTCGATGGCCAGCGCCACATCGGTACCGAGCTTCAGACCCGCCGAGTCGATGCCCTGGCAGATTAGGTCCAGGGCCGCTTTGGTGTGGGCCACGTCCGGGGCGAACCCGCCCTCGTCACCCAGGGCCGTGCTCAACCCCTGCTTCTGCAGCACCGATTTGAGTGAGTGGTACACCTCGGCGCCCCAGCGCAGCGCCTCACTGAAACTGGGGGCGCCGATCGGCGCCACCATGAACTCCTGGATGTCGACAGCGGTGTGGGCGTGCGCACCGCCGTTGACGATGTTCATCATCGGCACCGGCAGGATGTGGGCGTTGGGTCCGCCGACATAGCGGAACAGCGGCAGCTCAGCCGAGTCGGCGGCCGCTTTGGCGACGGCCAGCGACACGCCCAGTATTGCGTTGGCGCCCAGCCGGGACTTGTCCGGGGTGCCGTCCAGGTCGACCAGCGCCTGGTCCACCAGTCGCTGGTCGTCGGCGTTGAGCCCGATCACCGCAGGGCCGATCTCGTCGAGGACGGCTTGCACGGCCTTTCGCACGCCCTTGCCGCCGTAACGCTCACCGCCGTCACGCAACTCGTGGGCCTCGTGCTCACCGGTCGACGCGCCGGACGGCACCGCCGCGCGGGCGAAGGTCCCGTCGATCAGGGCAATCTCGACCTCGACCGTCGGGTTGCCGCGGGAATCGAGGATCTCGCGGGCCCCGACCTGCTCGATAATCGGCACTGAGTTTCTCCTTGCGTCGTAGCTGGTGCCGGCCTCGCCGCCGTTAGCGTAGAGCCTGGTACATCCTGCTACAGCGGGTGACCGGCCGCATAAGCGGTCGCCCAGTCGCGCACCGCGCGCGCGTAGACGCCGGAATTGTTGTAGGCCCGCAGCGCGGTTATCCAGCCGCGCGGCGTCGCTAAATCCTTTCCCCGCCAACACAGGTAACCCGCGGCCGCGAGCGCGGCGTCGTCGATGTTGTCGGGGCTTAGGCGGCCGTCGTTGTGGGCGTCGACGCCGTACAACCGCCAGGTCTCGGGGATGAACTGCATCGGCCCCATGGCCCGCACCACCCCGTCGTCGTCCGTCACCGGTTCCTCGCTGTCGACGATGCGCAGAGTGCCGCCGCTGCCGTCCAGGCGGACACCGCGAATGGGCGGGCTCACGTCACCGTTGGGCGCCAGCCGCGCGCCGCGATAGGTGCCGTGGTGGCTCTCGACCTGCCCGATGCCCGCCAGTGTGGTCCACGCGATATGGCACTTCGGGTTCTCGACCTCGGCGACCCGGGCGGCGTACGCGTAGGCCTCCAGCGCGATTACCGGGATCTCCAGGGTCGTGGAGCGCTGTTCGGCCCAGGCCCGAAGCTGGTCCGCGGGCCGACCGCTGGCGTGCGTGTCCACCGGCGGCACCGGAGCGCCGGCAGGCGGCGGGACGCCCTCCGGGATGAACAGGCTGAGCTGCCACGTGCAACTGGAGGCCAGCAGCATCGCGGTCGCGCCTATCACGGCGGCCGCGCGCAACCAACGCCTCGGCGACACCATGCTGGTTAAAGCTCCCTCGATTCCCCTGCACCAACTTCCGCACAACCATCGTCCCATGGGTTGCGGTGCTGCCCGGGCGTATCGGGGCTCGAGCGCGGGATTTCGGCCAATTATCGGTTAGCTGACGCAGCTTTGGCGGTCAGGCGTCATCGGCAACCGCACCCCCAGCAGGCTCGTCGACCACCTCGTCCGACGGCCAGTGCTCACGCCACTCCTCTTCGGTGACCTCGCCGAGCGGGGCGACGTCGAATTCCTCCGGAACATCCGCGCCGCGGCGCGTCGCGGCGATCGCCCGCTCGACCGCCCGGACCGTGTCCACGAACTCCAGAACCGCCGTGCGCAGCGCGCTTTCCGCGTCACCGTCGGCCGACACCGCGATGGAGGTGATCTCGGCGGGAATGAGATCGGCGGGCAGGCCGGCCTTCTCGGCACGCTGAATCACCTTCTGAGCCAACGCCAACGCCGGCTGCCCGGTATGCACCTCGTCCATCACGTATTTTCGCGGCTTTTCGGCCGCCTTGCGCTCTTCCCATTGGGCCAATTGCTCTTCGAGTGAAATGGTCTGACCCGCAAGCACACCCGGAACCCGATTGCCCAACTTTCGCATCAGCGTGACGGCGACGTCATCGATGGTGAAGGGGAATTGCGGGGCGTCCTCCGCGATGCGCGCGTGAAAGAGCACCTGCAGCAACACGTCGCCGAGTTCTTCGCGCAGCTGGTCGGCGCTGCCGCTGCGGACCGCGTCCAGCAGTTCGTAGGTCTCCTCCAGCAGGAACTTGCGCAGCGAGTCGTGGGTTTGCTCACTCTCCCACGGCCCGGCGGTGCGCAGCTTGTCCATCATGGCCACCACGTCGACCAGTCGTTCGCCGCGCGGCGTCTCCGGCGCGGAAATCAGCCGGGCGCCGGCCGCCAGCCGGGCGGTGACGGCGGGATGCTCGGGATCCGAGGACAGCAGCACCGGCGCCGGATCGTCGGGGTCCCCGGCGTGCACCGGACGCGCAGCGGGCAGCGACCACGGCACCGCGACGGGCATCTCCTCGGTGTACTGCACTTCACCGCTGAGGTGTTCGATGGCCTCGACCGGCACCAGCGACGGGCGGCGCGGGTCGAACAAGACGACGATCATGAGCGTCGCTCTCCCCCGCGAGCGGGTGGTGCCCCCACCCCATCGCTTCGTCCCCCGCAAGCGGGTGGTACCCCCACTGCATCGTCGCCGCCGCGGATCATCGCGCCTGTCGCTCCTCACTGGCCATCGCTGCAGGTGAACTCGTTATACCAATATCGGTCTGGGGTTTACCTTGCAGCGCCGTCACCAGGTCGGCCACCATCTGCACCAGCTCGACGTCGCGGATGCGCGCCGCACCGACACCCCCGGCCCGCGGGATGGGCACCTGCACCGTGGAGGTCGTGGCCCGGTAGTTCGCGGCGGGATACATCCGCTTCAGGCGCACCTGGGCCGAATCGGGCAGTGTTATCGGCGACAGCCGCACGGTCGCCGCGGACGGGGCCGACACCTCGGTGATGCCGGCGGCCCGGCACAGCAGCCGCAACCGCGCGACCGCCACCAGGCGCAGGGCCGGCTCGGGCAACGCACCGTAGCGGTCGACGAGTTCCTCGATCACGGCCGCGATCTCGTTGTCCGAGCCCGCCGCGGCCAGCCGCCGATAGGCCTCCAGCCGTAGCCGGTCGCTGGCGATGTAGTCCGGCGGCAGGTGGGCGTCCACCGGCAGGTCGATCCGCACGTCCTTGGGCTCCTCGGCGGTGGTGACGGTCTGGCCGTCGGCCGCCGCCCGGTAGGCCTCCACGGCCTCGCCCACCAGTCGCACGTACAGGTCGAATCCGACCCCGGCGACGTGCCCGGACTGCTCGACGCCCAGCACGTTGCCGGCGCCACGGATTTCGAGGTCTTTCAGCGCGACCGCCATGCCCGCGCCCAGCTCGTTGTTCTGCGCGATGGTCGCCAACCGGTCGTAGGCCGTCTCGGTCAGCGGGGCGTGCGGCGGATACAGGAAGTAGGCGTAACCCCGCTCGCGGCTGCGCCCCACCCGGCCACGCAGCTGATGCAGCTGCGAAAGCCCGAAGGTGTCGGCGCGCTCGACGATCAGCGTGTTGGCGTTGGAGATGTCCAGCCCGGTCTCCACGATCGTCGTGCACACCAGGATGTCGTACTCGCGGTTCCAGAACCCCTGCACGGTGCGTTCCAGCCGCTCCTCGGGCATCTGCCCGTGCGCGACGACCACCCGCGCCTCCGGCACCAGCTCGCGGATCCGGGCCGCCGTCCGGTCGATGGAGCTCACCCGGTTGTGCACGTAGAAGACCTGCCCGTCGCGCAGCAGTTCGCGCCGCAAGGCGGCGGCCACCTGCTTGTCGTCGTGCGGCCCGACATAGGTCAGCACCGGATAGCGCTCTTCGGGCGGGGTCAGGATCGTCGACATCTCGCGGATCCCGGCCAGGCTCATCTCCAGCGTGCGCGGAATCGGCGTGGCGCTCATGGTCAGCACGTCGACGTGCGTCCGCAGCGACTTGATGTGCTCCTTGTGCTCGACGCCGAACCGCTGCTCCTCGTCGACGACGACCAGGCCCAGGTCCTTCCAGCGCACCCCGGTCTGCAACAGCCGGTGCGTGCCGATCACCACGTCCACCGACCCGTCGGCCAGGCCCTCGATCACGGCGCGGGACTCGGCGTTGTCGGTGAACCGGGAGAGCCCCTTGACGGTCACCGGGAACCCGGCCATGCGGTCGGTGAACGTCTGCAGGTGCTGGTCGGCCAGCAGCGTGGTGGGTACCAGCACGGCGACCTGCTTGCCGTCCTGGACGGCCTTGAACGCCGCCCGCACCGCGATCTCGGTCTTGCCGTAGCCGACGTCGCCGCAGATCACCCGGTCCATCGGGATCGGCTTCTCCATGTCCGCCTTGACCTCGGTGATCGCGGTGAGCTGGTCGACGGTCTCGGTGAAGCCGAACGCGTCCTCCATCTCGGCCTGCCACGGGGTGTCGGGCGCGAACGCGTGCCCGGCGCTGGCCTGCCGTTTCGCATACAGCGCGACCAGCTCGCCGGCGATTTCGCGCACGGCGCGGCGGGCCTTGGTCTTGGTGTTGGCCCAGTCGCTGCCGCCCAGCTTGCTCAGCGCGGGCGCCTGCCCGCCGACGTACCGGGAAAGCTGGTCCAGCGAGTCCATCGGGACGTAGAGCTTGTCGGACCCGCCGCCGCGCTTGCTGGACGCGTACTCCAGCACCAGGTACTCGCGCCGCGCGCCGCCGACCGTGCGCTCGGTCATCTCGACGAACCGGCCGATGCCGTGCTGGTCGTGCACCACCAGGTCGCCTGCCGTCAGCGCCAACGGATCGACGGTGTTGCGCCGCTTGGCCGCCAGCCGCTTGCCCTCGACGGCGGTGGCCCGGCTGCCGGTCAGGTCGGTCTCGGTGATGACGACCAGGTTGGCGCCGGGGATGACGACACCGTCGTGCAGCGGGCCCTTGAGGACGCTGACGATCCCCGGCTTGAGCGTGGTGTCGGCCGCGCCCGGTTCCAGCATCGCGGCGGGGGTGTCGGAGTCGGCCAACCGCTCGACGACCCGGTGGGCGGTGCCCGCGCCGGGGGCGACGACCGCGGCGTAGCCACCGGTCGAGACGTGCGCGCGCAACATCGCGAAGATCCCATCGATGTCGTGCTGATGCCCGCGGGCCGACGGCGCCGCGCGCACGTCGAGCTCCACGGCCGACTCGTCGGACAACTGGCTCAACGTCCACCAGGGATGACCGGACTTCGCCGCCGCGGCGCGCACGTCGTCCAGTTCGGCGAACCCCGACCCGCCGAACTGCTCAACGTCGACGGGCGCGTCGGTGCCCAGCGCCGCGACGGACCACGACGCCTCGAGGAACTCGCTGCCGGTCTTGATCAGGTCGGCGGCCCGGGTGCGTACTTTTTCGGGGTCACACAGCAGCACCGGCGTGCCCTCGGCCAGTTGGTCGGTCAGCAGCACGTGTTCGCCGGGCCGTAGGACGGGCAGCAGCGCCTCCATGCCGTCGACCGCGATGCCCTCGCCCAGCTTGGCCAGCATGTCGGTAACGCTGCCGGTGATGGCGGGCTGGGTCCCGGAGTGCCGGGCGGCCAGCGCGGCGGCCCGCTCCCGCACGTCGTCGGTCAGGAGCAGCTCGCGGCAGGCCACCGCAATCACGGTTTCGACCTCGATCTCGGGTATCGAGCGCTGGTCGGCGACGGCGAACATCCGCATCTCGCTGACCTCGTCCCCCCAGAACTCGACGCGCACCGGGTGCTCGGCGGTGGGCGGGAAGACGTCGAGAATCCCGCCGCGCACGGCGAATTCGCCGCGCCGGCCGACCATGTCGACCCGGGTGTAGGCCAGCTCGACCAGCCGGGCGACCACCTCCTCGAAGGCGATCTCCTGGCCGACGGTGAACGTGACCGGCTCGACGAGGCCCAGCTGCGGCGTCATCGGCTGCAGCAGCGAGCGCACCGCGGTCACCACGACGCGCAGCGGTGGACCCAACCGCGCGTCGTCGGGGTGAGCCAGCCTTCGCAGCACCGTCAGCCGGGCGCCGACGGTGTCGACCCCCGGAGAGAGCCGCTCGTGCGGCAGGGTCTCCCAGGACGGGAAGGCCGCCACGGCGTCGCCGAAGACGCCGCGCAGTTCGGCGGTCAGGTCGTCGGCTTCACGCCCGGTCGCGGTGACTACAAGCAGAGGACCCAACCGCTCCAGCGCGCTGGCGACGAAGAGCCGTGCGCTGGCTGGACCCACCAGGTGAAGCTCGGCCGGTCGCTCGGCCGCGCTTTCGATCAGTTGCTGGAAGGTCGGCGCGGTGAGCGCCAATTCAACGAGCCCCGCGATCGGGGGTTCTGGGCTAGCAGGCCCCGGTGCGGTCATGATGAATCCATTCTAGGGGCGCCAGAATTCGTCAATTTCGAGCCCGGCGCCGTCAAGGGATCGTTAGGAAAGCCGTCTGCGGCCCCGCGCGGGCGCACGTTGGATTCATGACTTTGCTGGACCTCCTGCCGTCCCTGGGCCACCCGGCGCCGCTGCTACGCGCCGGTGCCAGACTGCACGCCCCGGGCGGTGTCGCCGACGAGTCCGATTTCCGGGATCGCGCCCGCCGTTGGCGCAAAACGTTGCGGGGTGCACGCGTCGTCTACTTCGGAAGGTCGCCGCTGACCACCGAAGTCGCGCGCAGGGCGAGCGAAGAGGGCCTCGGCATCGGCGTCCGCTCGGCCGGCGAGTTGGCGGTCGCCCTCGCCGCGGGGGCGGACCCGGCGCGCATCGTCGCGCACCCGGGATCGCCCGACATGTTGCGCGACGCGGTGGGCGTCGGTGTCGGGCGCATCGTGCTGGACTCGCCCGTCGCGGCTCCCCACGTCGCCGGCCAGCGACGGCGGGGCCCGGCGCGGCCCACCTTCGACCTCGTGGGCCTGCACTGCCGACTGGATTCTGGGGCACCCGGGACCAGCTACGGCGAGGCGATCCGCCGGACGATCGCCGCCATGGCGGACGTCCGCGCCCGGCACGGCCTCATCCTGACGGAAGTGCACGTAGGCGGTGACCAGGCCCGCCCGTACGTTGCCGGCGATTGGAAACTCGGTCTCGACGAGCTGGCCGCCGTCATCGAGGAGGCGCTCGACGAAGCTTGCGCCGCGGAGCGGTTTCCCCGGCCGGTCGTCGCGGTAGGTGTGACGCTGACCGAGTGAACCTGCTGGACGGGAACCGCCCCGAACGTCACGCCGCCGGACGAGTCTCTAGCCGTCCTGCAGCCGGGGGTCGGCTTCCAGGTGGGTCAGCCCGTTCCACATCAGGTTGACCAGGTGCGCCGCGACCACTTCTTTCTTGGGCTCGCGCGTATCGAGCCACCACTGCGCCGTCATCGACACCGAGCCCACCAGCGCCTGCGCGTACAGCGGCGCCAGCTCGGGGTCGAGGCCGCGGCGGGCGAAGTCGCCGGCCAGGATGGAGCTGACCTGGTTGACGGCGTCGTTGAGCAGGCTGGAGTAGGTGCCCGAGCTGATGGCGGCCGGTGAGTCGCGAATCATGATGCGGAAGCCGTCGGTGCGCTCTTCGACGTACGTGAGCAGCGCCAGCGCGACCCGCTCGACCCGCACCCGCGAACGGTTGTTGGTCAACGACGAGGTGATCCCGTCCAGCAGCGCCGACATCTCGCGGTCGACGACCACGGCGTAGAGCCCCTCCTTGCCGCCGAAATGTTCGTAGACGACCGGCTTGGACACGTTGGCGCGTAGCGCGATCTCCTCGATGGAGGTGCCCTCGTAACCGCGCTCGGCGAATAGCGAGCGTGCGATGCCGATGAGTTGTTGCCGGCGCTCGGTACCGGTCATCCGGGCGCGCGGCGCGCGCGCCTCTTTGTCCGGCTCCTTATCGAGAACAGCCACGTCAATCAGCGTATAGGGTCGCCCGCACCGAACCGCGCCTCTTTCCCTCGGCGCCGCGATCCGCCCGCACACCGTCTAAAGTCTGTTGGTGGCGCTGGCCCATGGGGCTTGCAATCCGTCGTGGTGTAATCGGCAGCACCTCTGATTTTGGTTCAGATAGTTCAGGTTCGAGTCCTGGCGACGGAGCTTGGGCCCCCGCGGTCGGCGAGGCGACATGAGATCGCCCAGGGCGCGGTCTTTGCGTCAACATCAGGTGAAGTGCCACGCTTGACGGCGGGTCGTCGTGCCAACGCGCACGCCGGGGTTGAGGAGAGTTGATGGCGTCTCGTGGTGATACCGCGGTCCTGGTGCTCGCGGCCGGGCCCGGCACCCGGATGCGGTCGGACACCCCCAAGGTGCTGCACACGATCGGCGGTCGCAGCATGCTGTCCCACCTGCTGCACGCGATCACCAAGGTCGCGCCGCAACACCTGGTCGTGGTCCTGGGCCACGACCACCAGCGCATCTCCCCGCTGGTCGCCGGGTGGGCGGACGACCTGGGGCGCGGCATCGAGGTCGCCCTGCAGGACCGCCCGCTGGGTACCGGCCACGCGGTGCTGTGCGGCCTGTCGGCGCTGCCCGACGACTACGCCGGCGTGGTCGTCGTGACCTCCGGTGATACGCCGCTGCTGGACTCCGACACCGTGGCCGACCTGATCGCGACCCACAACGCGGGATCGGCCGCCGCGACCGTGCTCACGACGACGCTCGCCGATCCCACCGGGTACGGCCGCATCCTGCGCACCCAGGACAACGAGGTCACCGCGATCGTGGAACACGCCGACGCGACACCCTTCCAGCGTGAAATCCGCGAGGTCAACACCGGCGTCTACGCCTTCGACGTCGCGGCGCTGCGCTCCGCGCTGAGCCGGCTGAGCTCCAACAACGCCCAACAGGAGCTTTACCTGACCGACGTCATTTCGATCCTGCGCGGCGACGGGCAGGCCGTCCACGCCCAGCGCGTCGACGACAGCGCCCTGGTCGCCGGCGTCAACAACCGCGTCCAGCTCGCGGAGCTGGGCGCCGAACTCAA